>NZ_JAFNJD010000019.1:0-68089 GCF_017368415.1 Shewanella sp. 4t3-1-2LB | reverse complement strand
ATCATTCACTATTAGACAAACCTTACAAATGACACATTCAGTCATGAGAGGGTTAATACTTGGCAAGGAGATTGATATGTTAGGTTGGGCATTGGTATTTCTGGTTGTTGCCATTATTGCAGGGTTGTTCGGGTTTACTGGAATTGCAGGCACTGCCGCAGGTATTGCAAAAATTATTTTCTTTATATTTATTGTGTTACTTGTGATTTCACTGCTGCTTAATGTTCTCAAGGGCAGGTCACCGCGACCTTAGTTACTATCAACATTCTGCGACTATTTATCTTAATTACCGGCACCGGCATTAATGCTGATCTTAGTTTTATTAGCCCGGTAACCAAGCCGTAAAGCCGAGGAAACGATGACCCAAACGGGTAACAACACCATCGAAAATAGCCTTGAAGTCAAAGAAGACTTCAAGGCTAAAGATCCATATTGCTAAGTCAGTTTTCTTTGTCAAATACACCAATGATTGCGTTAACCTTATTTCTTCGCGTTAGTTCTGCGCGCTAGCTCTTCGCATTAGCCCTTCGCGTTCAACCACCGATTTTGTCAACCCTGACCGTAGTTAACAGTTATTAACGACTCTGAGTTTCTATGCGTGTTACGTCAAAGGCAGAAATTCCCACCTTTGCTTTTGAACAATAAACGCGCTGTTTGTGCCTGCTATCTGCGGTTACCAAAGAGAGACGAGCCCTCAGCACTCGCTCGATTACACCTCGCCTGATAAACTATTACTTTCGTATTCACTAATACACTTATTCCGTACTCACCGGAGATTTCATGCGCCCAATTATTCGATTATTTTTCTTCGTGTTACGCCGCCTGCTCATGCCCTTTATGCTGCTGTATGCTGCGCTGTCCAAACCTAAACCCGTGAGTCGTGATGCCGTAGCACAGGCTCAGGTTGATGCCGATTGTAAAGGACTGACGCTTTATCAGTTCAACACCTGTCCGTTTTGTATCAAGGTGAAAAAAGAGGTGCATCGGTTGGCATTGCCAATCACCATGGCGAATATTCAGAAAGACAGCAATGCCCGGCAAAAACTGGAACAGCAAGGCGGCAAGTCACAAGTGCCCTGTCTGCATATCGTGGACCATGATGGCAATGAACAATGGTTGTATGAATCGGCGGAGATTAATCGCTACCTGCAACAAAGATTTGCCGCTTAAACAATGCAGTTAATGCTGCACAACGCATGGTCAGCAGTGCGCGCTGGTTTATACCTTCGCGCACTTTTTTGACGACGCCTGGTAGAGTCAGACAGATGAATCCGCCAGCTTCTGAAAGGCTAAACGCTCACTCCCATCACGTACATAAATGATGCCGCAATACTGGTAGCCGTTTTTTTTCAATACGCGCCGCATCGGTAGGTTATTTCTATGAGTATCGATGCGCATATTGCCGCACTGCGCCATACACCAATCCAGACAAAAGCTTGCAATGCCACGCTTATCACTGTGTACTGCCAGCCGATGCAACACACCATAAGGGGCTTCGTTCAGCCATTGCCCTGCGTCGATACGTTTGTAGGTAGGTTCTGGCTCTACCGCAAAATAGAAAGTGGCAATAATCTTGTCTTCGTCAACACAGAGATAACATTTACCCTTGTCGATGCCAGCAGCAATCAATTCACGCTGCGGATACCCCTCTGCCCACTGTCCGCCATTCCCATTAGCTGCCATAAAGGCTTTTGCCTGCTCATAGAGTCGCATTATTTGTTCTAAATCAGCCAAGGTGGCTTGGGTAATATTCAATGGCAGTTCTCTATATCAGCGCTTGACGATGGCAGGCAGATTAACATTAACAAGGCTGACACTGCCACCCAGCAACAGTGGCTGCCGAGACAACCGCTGCACCACACTTAATAACGGCTAAAAAACAATGCGCTACTTCTTGGCAGCGCTGCACAACCAAGGGTTATTGGTGGCGCTACTAGCATCAGGATTAGCACCTTGGCTTTTAGCTTCAACCATACCGCCACCTGCAACTTTGCTGGTTGGCCGAGGTTTAGCGCTACGATGCTTTTTCGCTTGTTCCGTGGCGAAGGCACGCTGTGTGGTTGCAGAAGGCGAGTGACTGCCCGCTTCTGGCAGTGCTTTGGGTTTAGTTGCTCGGGCTTGGGCCGCCTTAGATTGCGCTGCCTTAGGCACAAAATTAAGGATAGAAATCGGTACCGCTTTTTTGGGGGCAAACCCGTCAATTTCCTTGCGTACGATTAACTGATTTAAGCGCCTTTCAATAGAACAGAGATTTCTAAAATCATCTTTGGACACAAAAGAGATGGCTTCGCCACTGGCACCAGCACGACCAGTCCGGCCAATACGGTGAATATAGTCATCAGCTTCATCTGGCAGATCGTAGTTAACTACTCGTGGCAAGGCATCGATGTCGATGCCACGTGACGCCACCCCAGTGGCCACTAAAAAGCGCACTTTGCCAGATTTAAAATCCTTCAGTAACTGCTCACGTACCGCTTGGCTGCGGCCACTGTGAAATGCCTCAGCGGCAATACCACGTTTCTCCAACTGACTCACCAGCTTGGCGGCACCTTGCTTAGTCTGAATAAAGATCAGCGCCTGCTGCCAAGCTTCGCTGTTAATCAAGTGGCTCAGTAATGCCGACTTTTTATCTTTGTCTACTGTCACCAGCCACTGCTCAATCTGCGGCGCATTACTGCGGTTATGGGCAATATCGATCTCTACCGGATCCGGCACTACCGTTTTGGCCAATGCCCGCACCTGTTTAGATAACGTAGCGGAAAATAACAGATTTTGTCGCTGTTCTGGCAAACGTTCGATAATCTTGTTGATGTCGTCAATAAAGCCCATGTCCAACATGCGGTCAGCTTCATCCAACACCAACAGCGACAGCTCATCAAAATGCAGCGCCCGTTGGGTATACATATCCAATAGCCTCCCCGGCGTGGCGACCAGAATATCCACACCAGCGATCAGCTGCTGCTTTTGCGGCACATCGCTGACACCGCCATACACGGCCAGGGAGTTAAGCGGTAGATGTTTAGCATAACGAGTGATATTTGTTTGCACCTGCAATGCCAGTTCCCGCGTGGGCGTCAGAATTAACGCTCGCATCCTCTTGGGTCTTACGGGCCCTTTATCTTGTAGTAATTGCAATATCGGCAGTACAAAGCTGGCAGTTTTTCCCGTGCCCGTTTGCGCCCCAGCCAGCAGATTTTTACCTTGCAGGATCACCGGAATCGCTTTGGCCTGAATTGGTGTAGGTTGGCTATAAGCTAATTCAGAAATGGCGCGTAATATCGGATCGCTTAATCCAAGGTTTGCAAATGACATGGTGGGTCTCAGGTAAATAAATCACAGATGTGGGCCACCGTTCTTTAGCAACGGCGCGGGCTAGCTAACAAAACTGCTGGAAATTCCGCCTTCTCGCGGTTAGCGGCGCAAGTATAGTTGAATGTTGCCATCAAAGGTAGCATTAGCAGGAATCAGTGAGCAGTTTACGCTGATGAATGCGTGACAGGGCGGTGGCGTAAAACACTCACCAAGTCTGCTAGCGCGCAAAAGTTCTGGCGGGTTATCATGTTTCACCCGCTTCTACATTTCTTCGCGCGAGTATTTGAGAATGCGATGCCTCTGGCAAAAAACAACCCTGTAGAAAAAACTGCCGCTCCACAATAAAATACAGCCCGTTTTCATAGTTGATTGAACTAAGGTGGTACTGGTTCAGTAAGAGGTTATTAGCCCCCTCATAAAAGGGGCTAACTATTCAAATCATTAATTATGCGAAGGAAGCATCACTTTGAGTTCCTGCCTTGGGAAGTCCAACCTAAACCCAATCAGACTTTCGAGTATGTCACATCCCAAAATGAGACTTGCGGGCTCAGTTGTTGGTGAAGAGACAAAACGCACGGGGATATTGTGCATGGTCATACCACCAATCTTTACCGTCTCGATATTCGCCTTCTTAATTGCGTTTGTATCTTTGGTTGCGCCACGGATCTCACCATCATCAACAAGGTGCGGATCATGTTCTTGCCAGCCAAGTGCCTTTAATACCCCAGAGTTGGCGATGGTTGCAGCAGCACCAGTATCCACTAACGCAGGAATTTGGACACCGTTGAGCGATACCAACACACTAATCAATAAACTATCATCTTTGATAGCAGGGATTGTCATGTAGTTACCCTTCACTTCACCCGAAGGTTCAACTCTCATTTCACGATTTTTAAAGTCAAATACCAATGCTTTATCGGCAAACAAATCCATGCCGATAATTCCCGCTGCTGGCGTTGCACTAGGATTAGGTAGTTCCAACAACCCTATCTGCTTTTCATCAAAGAGTGGGCTGCTGAAACGTTCGATAGGATAAATTTTGGTATTGATATCGCCAGTAGCGCCATGTATGACAATGTCACTGTCCATTCCGACAACATTAAGGATTTTGGCTAATTGGGGGGCAATTACCGTCGATTCCGCGCCGCTATCGACCACCATGTAATATGGGCCTTTCCCATTCACTTGCGTTGCAATTACTGGCCGGGACCGATTATCGTAACGAATCTCGGCCCCGGTAGTAACGGTTGAAGCTATTGCACTAGTCGAAAGCGTCAAAAACATTAAGGCAGTGGTTAACATAGCAATTTCGTATTAACTAAAGATGGAACCAAGCTAACAATCATTGCTTACCGCTAACTGACACTAAGCCTATTTGAGCGAGTTGCTGCCGCTTCTTGGTGCGGCAAGCCAACGCTCCTTCGCCGTTATCAATAATTGCTTGTATTCTTTTGCAGATATCGGCAGTTGCTCTGCGATATGTTCTAGTAGCGTACTCGCTAATGCAGCCTTGTCCATAGCCAGAAGCCGCTGCGCTAGGAGCAATGAAGCGTTAACCAATAACTCACTATTTGTCTCTGCACTTTCGGTAGTGTTCGCCAATGTTGTTGCCGATGAAATTATCCAGTCCGTGTTGGCCTGTTGTATAACATCTTCAATCCAAGGCAATAAGTGCTCATTGTCGCTCATGGCAGAACGATTACCAAATAGCTTTTGCGACAACTCATTTAACTCGCGGTTATAAGGTTGCCAGTCACCTTTTAACGCCTGCGGTGTAAAGGCAGACCGCAGGAGTGCAAATGCTTTATTGTTTTCACTTAAAGATAAATAGAAGCGAGCCCCCGCCAGTTTTAACGTGGCAGATTGCGTATTATTAAGTTGTTTTAAGGCCTCGACAACTTCAGGCATCGATTGAGGATCTGCAGGACTCACAATCGCAGCAGCATTCAGCACAAAGCTATACCATAACGCTTGGCTCTGACGATCATGGGCAACAAAGTTTGCGACCAACGTGAATAAATATTGGAGTTGCTGTTTTGCTGCGGCTTTATCTGACCAACGTGCCATTGCATTTACTAAGTCAAACTGGCTCAACGCATCAGGGCGGCTCTGCACAATACGACTTTGAGGTGTAAAAGGCCGGTAATTTAATTGCCAGGCAAGTGCCTCAATATAAGCACTTGCAACATCAACACGTTTGGCACGTGCAAATATTTGCGCAAGCTGGAACCTTGTATGGGCTGACATGAGCGGAAATTGCTGGACCACTTGCTGCAACTGTTCAACTTGTTCAACGTTTAAGGGGGTGTCTGTCAGTACCAATATTGTAGTGAGCGTTTGTAATTGATGAAGGGTCATTTGCCCCTGCCGCAACACTGTCATTAGTTGGCTCAAATGCTGTTCTAACGTGTGTTGTTTGCTCCACCCTGTTACCAAAAGATCATAGAGGCGCTGCGTTTGCGGCCGCTCATCATCTGCCATAGCCAATAACCACTGCTCAAACATTTCAGTGGCTTTAGGATACTGAGAAAACATTTGCAACAAGTCATCCCGTCTTGGCGATGCTAATAACTGTTCAGGCAATGGTGGCGGAGTCACATCATTTAAATCACCATTGCTATCAAAACGACGGTATAGCAATTGTTCGCGATCAAGAGGAGAACCATCAAACTGCTTCACCCCTGGCATTGAATTACGCCAAAGAGTCCCCAGCACAGCAATCGCCTGAGCACTATCCTTGTGATACACCTCTACCAAATGATGCAGATCAAATAATACGGAACCATCGGAAGGTGTGGTTCTGCGACTTCCTGGTCGCTGGTGAAATTGTTCAACCAAGGGATCATCTGCGAATTTTTCAGCGTATTTGTTGAAGACTTCGCTATATAGAGTTGTAAGTCCTACCGAACCAACGTTTTGCATCATCGATTTATTCAGCCAACTTACCAAAGTATCAATACTCTCGATCTTGGATCCCATGACAGTATTTTGCGATTGCGGTTGCTGCAACCGATCCACAAAATAAAGCAGGTATTCACTGTCAGTATCAGGGTTTTTAGACAACCAATCACTTAGTAATTGGGTAAACTGCCGATAATCGCTTTGCCGCCATAAAAGCTTTAGCTGGGCGCTAAAATAAAGAGGCTCATCTGGACGTAGCTGGCGCAGGTGTGCCAATTCCGCAGACAGTAACGAATCATTGCGTTCAAAGTTCACAATCTCTTGATAGAAAAGCTCGATTTCCTGATCAGTCGCAGTATTTTTAGCTAAAAAGTTTTCAATGTACTTTCGTCGCTGTCCGGGCAAATAACGCGCAACAATATCAGTGGTAAAGTTATACCCTAAGCCTTTGGCAACGTCTTGATGTAGTTTTATCAAAGATGCGAATGCCTGCGCCTTCTCTCCCGTAAAAAACTGGTTCAGAAAACTCACTAACAGGTCAGCTTCAGGGTGCAGGGCCACCACTTGTGCGGCAGTGAAAAGCACGACTGTTTGGTTATCAGGTGCCACATCCAGTAACATCAGACGCGCCACAATGTCTGCAGCGGTTTGCTTACCATTAAACGCATCACTTAAGGATGCTAATAGTTGCGTCTTCAGCACATCTTGCTGACGCTCGGTCAGTGGATGCTGCAACAAATAATTCAACACCTCGTCTTGCAATGGGACGGAACGGCCCAAATGTTCGGCATCCTGTCGCAGTGTTTCATATAGCACCAACAAATCATCAGTAGATAAGGTAATAAACAATCGATGTTTATAACTCAACTCATTTCCCGA
The DNA here is from genome assembly GCF_017368415.1 of Shewanella sp. 4t3-1-2LB. Lineage (NCBI taxonomy): Bacteria > Pseudomonadati > Pseudomonadota > Gammaproteobacteria > Alteromonadales > Shewanellaceae > Shewanella > Shewanella sp. 4t3-1-2LB. The sequence goes on along the minus strand of NZ_JAFNJD010000019.1, from coordinate 60,997 downwards.
ATATTCCATGCCTTGAGGCGCAAACTCACTACTGTGTTTGATAGCCAATTGACGGAACTGCACATCTGTCAGTAAAGGATGCCCAAGTTTCGCTTCAATGGTGTTGAACTGTTCTGGCTGAAAGCGCAGCAATTGAAAACACACTAGCTCTGGATTGGCAACATCCATCAAGACTGGCCAGATTTTTTGCGTAAATTCTGCTGAGGGCATGTGGCTTGAAGTCAGATCCAGAAGCGGGAAATACTGAAGTTGGAGGACATAATCAGCCTGGGTCACGGCAACTCGCTTGGAGGCGTCAACGACCATTCTGGCTAACCTAGCGACATCGTCCCACCGTTGCTGTTGCACGGCAAGATTCAATTGCAGCGGAAAGTTGTCTTCAAATTCCGCTTGTTTAAGTAACAGTTGCATTGGCCAACGAGAAACCTTTAAGGTTTTCTCGGACGACTGATCCTGTGAGGCAATCCCCAACTGATGCCACCAGAAATCCTGGCGTTGGCTACGGAATGCGCCATCTTGAGCAAACAATGGGTCTAACTCTGCGTCGGCCGCTTTCGCTACTGTAAAATCCCCACTTACAGCCGAAAATCGTCTCAACAAGGCAGTAATACTTTCTAATCGAGGATAGTCACTGAATTGGGTATTGGTAGTCACTTGGGGTCGGGTTTGGTCAACGACTTCAGCAAACCATTGTTGCAATTCCTGCCGACGTGTTGTTCTCAGCGCAGCGTCAGCTTGCAGCGTCATCAAGAATCCTTCTGCTAATGACGGGAAGTACTTACTCAGATCTGAAAATCTATTAGGTTGCGAATTTGCTTGAAATAGCGGCAGTTGATCAAGTAAGTGCTTCAAACCAACCCAATACCAGTGGTTAGCTATGGATAAATTACCGTACTGCTGATCCAGAACTGCAACTTTAATTAATAGCTCGTAGTTACTTTGATCAACCACTAATGCCTGCCGATAAAAGGTGAGAGCCCGCTGATCATACCCCTCAAATGCATAGGCATCCCCCTTTTGCTGCTGAACATTAATAATGCCAGGAATGTCGCTCATCATTGAAAACGCACGTTCAGCACCGAGTAAATCGCCAGCAGCCAGCAACGATTTAGCAAGATCATTGTAAAGTGACGGTGGAAACTCTTGCCGTAATGCTAACAATCGACGGCTATACAGCAGCTTTTTCTGAATGTTACCGATAGCAGGCCCAACAGATGTACCATCATTAGCAGCGCCCGAGAATTGGCTGACCATTGAACGTAGCAATGCCGGACGCTGTGTTGCACTCAATGCCAACAATAACCGACTGACTTGTTCTGCAGCATCAAACTCGCCCTCGGTTTGCAACAACTCTTCAAGCACCAGCAACGTTCGAGTAGGCTCAAAACCGCTAATTAACTGCTCAAATAAGCGGCGCTTTAACCACGAAAGAGACTGTTTTATGTACAACTGAACGCTGTCAGATACCTCAGAGTTGTTACCAGAGTAGAGATTTAACATTCCGTCGACCGCATTCTGGAAAGTGTTATCGTTGCTGGCAAATTCCATTTGATACTGCAGTAAATTAGTCGCTTTTTCGATCTGCTGTTGCTTTTTCAGTAATTCAACTAATTGCAGCAAGCTATCACTTTTGCCTGGCTGCTGGGCAAAAGCTGCTTGATACTCATCTATTGCTTGCGTAGGTAAACCGGCCATTGCATATAAGCCTGCCGAAAACTCATGATCAATCTGTTCACCGTTTTCCTGCAATTTACCAAGGAGCAGTTGTACTTGCTCTAAACGCTGTTGTTGTGGCGTTTGCCCCTTGCGCAGTGTGGTGCTGTCAAAGGCATTGTTACGCAAGCTGTTAAGGGTGATCTGCTGCCAATACAGTCTAGCGTTAGCAGTATCAACTTGTGCCAACTGTGCCCAAATAGTATTGAGCTTATTGTAGGCCTTTTCTCTGCCATACAAAGTAGCAAGCTGTTGTAATCGATCAATTTCAGTGATGCCTTGCTGTTTCGCAAATTGGTTTATCGCTGATTCGGCTTGTGACGATTGTGCCTGTGCAAGGTAAATTCCGACCAACAAGTTTACATCATTACGACTTGCAGATTGTTGGCGCAAGCGCCCTTCCAACTCAGCTTTCAGGGAGTCTAGCGTGCCCTGCTTTTGCGCTGCCGTTATCAGCAGATTTTCGAGAAAATTCTTGCGGGCGGGTAAAGTCGCCTGCTGCCATAAGCGCTGCCAACGCTCAAACGCCTGCTTAGGCTGACCAAGTCGATTTTCTAATGCCGCAACGTGCAACTGCAGGTCGTAACTTAGCTGACCTCCGGCCCGCTCGAACGTCTGCAGAATACTCAGCGCCTTATCAGGCTGTTGTAACTGTTCATAGTTGTCAGCGAGCGCAATACGCGTATTGCTGCTAGGTGCCAATTGAGCGGACAACTTTTGTAAAATTGCGGCAGCAGCTTGAGTATCACCAGAGCTTAGATAAGTCTCAAACAGAAACAGTTGAACTTGAATTTGGGCGGCTGCATCGGTGGAGTATTGCTGGATCATCTTAATCGCATCGTTGGTCATGCCCATGGCAATCATGCGTTTCGCAGCGTCCAACAGCACGGTCAAATCCTTGGCGTTATTTTCAGCCAACTGATGATAAACTGCTCTTGCCGCGCTTAGCTGTCCCTGATTGACTAGCTCCGTGGCTAAACCGTTATAAAAACGAACCTCATGAGGCTGGCGCTGTATTTGATTTTTGTAGAATTGGATCAACTTGTCTGAGCTATCAGTCAACGCCAAAATCTGGACTTCTAGAGACTTAAGTTCGGGATCATTGCTTTTACTAATGACAGCTAAGGCATCTTCATACCGCCCTAACTCAAGCAATAAGTCCACTCGCAGTTGCTGCACTATCTTGTCGTCTACATAGCGACTAAGAACGGTCACCGCTTGGGTTAACTTTCCAGCTAATCGATAAGCTTCGGTAAATAAAGACAAGGCATAGCGTTTGTCACTGGTCTCAGTAGCAGTTTTGTAGGCTAGCCATGCAAACTTCGCTGCCTGGTCATATTGTTGTGCCGACAAGGCCCAATCAGCACTTTGCAGTGATTGAGCCGCCGTCGGCGCACCATCAAACTTTGCAGCTAGTTGCAATGCCTTTAAAGGCTGACCATTAATGGCAAGCACTTGTGCGACAGCAAATTGCTGTTGTGGATATTGCTCTGCGTATTGTTGCAATACCTTAGGATCATCCGCCAACAGGGCCATTCTAAGCCGGATCTGCATTTTTGCCGCATCGTCTGTTAGCAAAGCGAGCAGTTGTCGATAGCTGTCCAATGCACCACGTTTGTTCGCTGATGCCTCTTGCAGACGGGCGAGCCAACTCAGTGACAACGGGTCTTTCTTTATCGCTACCGCCGCAGTTAGCAATGTTCTCGCTTGCGCGATATCGCCTTGCCGCCAAGCGATGGCACCAGCAAGTAACGTGGCTCTCGCTTTATCAGCTCCGCGGGTGGATGACGCTGCCAGTTGTTGTAACTGTTGTTGCAGTGTAACAACACCCCCCTTGGAGGTGATTGATTGTTGATAGAGGCTATCCAACATCATCGGATTGATTGATTCAGAGGATATCAACTGTTGCACACTCACTGTGCCAACATTCGCCATTACCGACGGAAGATATAAGCCACTAATAGCTAATGCGATGAGTAAAGGTTTTAAAAACGGGCTCATACTCGGGTTCCTGATACAACAAGGGCGCGCGGCCAACGGCGGTAAATGAGTTCAACGAAGTAAAGCAACAGAGCAGCAAACAATAGCCCTGGGTATAGAGACAATCCGGCAAGCCCCATCAGTGTAGGAGAAACTGTTGGCAAATTCGCGAGGGTGCCATCCAGTTGAACACCGCCGGACAGATGCACCACTTGGCTGAGTAACATCGACCATTGCTGCGACACCTGCTGCTCTGGGGCTATGTCACTTGACGCCCCATTGGCTGCGCGTTGAAGGTGTACACCATCGCTCGCTTGTAGCAGCACATCAGCACTGTTTTTAATATCCAAATCTGCGTGGTAGAGAGTTGGTGAACGCTGCTGTAGCGACAAATTATGCCAGGATTCAGACGACTGGGACTTCCACTGTAACGTCGGCTGACGGACGTCTGCAGCGACATCTAACTGTATCTGTAAACGATTAAATTGGCGTTCACTGTGCAGCTGTAAGTGCTGCTGCATATTGGTCAAAGAAGTGATTTGCTTGCCCAACCATTGCCCATATTCTGGCCACTGTTGCCACCCTTGAGTCCCACTGCCTAAGGGGTCTGTCATAAAAGCGCTGACACGGCCAGCACCGTAACGCCAGCTGCTTACCAGTGGATCGCCTGAGTGCGTTTCCTGCCAAATCACTTGGGCAGCGGGTTGGGGTTGCACTTTGGCATAATCTTGCAAATGTACTGGTAAAGGTGTCTGCGTCGCAGTGTGTAACAGTTGAAAATCACCGCGGCGCAAAATGGATTGCGGCTCCGTTGCAGGCCGATGCAGATTAATCTCCACCATATTGAATTCATTATGGATCGCATAAAAACGGCCTCTGCCCCAATTGGCAATTTCCGCCATGCGTTGTTCCCCATCGGTGCTTTCGCCCACTAATACTGTAGAAACGTTAATTTGGTCCTGGGCAATAAAACGTAACAGACGTTGATAGTTTTCCTCTTCGACGGCCGCATCGGTGATCAACAAGATGTGGCGGTAACGGTTGTGACTGTTTTTCAGTCCAAAATAAGCTTCTTGGATGGCGGGGAATAACTCACTACCGCCTTGTGCCTGCAATCGACCAATGGCTCTTTCCAAATCATCTGGATGCAGCGCTGCCTGCATCGGTACAGCCCATTGACGAGTACCATAAAACTCAACAATACCCACCTGATCTTGAGGCTTAAGTTTACGCACCGCTAAACGCGCGACTTGCTTGGCCAGTTCCAGCGGCCGTCCTTGCATAGAGCCTGAACTATCAATGACAATCGCCAACGATACCCCGGGCTCGCGTTGCTGTTCCTGCTGTTGCAGTTTGACGGGTAACGCCTGCGCGAGGGGTTGTGTTGCCATACCGCCCTTTGAAAAAGCGATTTCCCCACCGGTATAGAAGAGGCCTAAGCCATTTTCAATAGCCGTCAGCAACCGTTTTTGTGTCAACTCAGGCAACGCTGTGCTGCCTATATCATCTAGCATCACAGCCTGATACTGCGCAAAGTCCGTATCTGCCGCTAGTGGTAATTTTGCCTGCACAACCTGAAAGCCACTTCCGAGCAGTTGCTGCATTTGCCGCTCAGCTTGTGGATCGTTTCCAACAAACAACAGTGAATAAGCAGGCTGTGCCGCCAACCATAACTGACGTGAGGCAAATTGTGTCTGCTTATCAGCAGTGGTTAAGCGTAATTCAACGGCGGTAAACTCCTCGCTTACAGCCCCCAGTGTTAGAGAAGTTGATATTGATGAGTGTCCCCGCCACTGTTCCGCCACCAGCGATTTTTCAGCAATGAGATGATCCGCTTTAAACACTTGCAGACTGAGTGACTGATGGTAATTATCGATGCCCTCAATGCTGACATGGAGCGCAGGCTGGCTACCAATACGCACGGCATCGCTCTCCGCATTAGCGATAAAAGGTGTCTGCGGTTTCGCTGATAACCTTATCCAATTGAGCACAATGCCGCGTTGTTTTAGCAAAGTGAGGTCCCGCGACCAGTGGGGATCAGTCGCTTGACCATCACTCAGCAATACAAGATTGCCTGAACTGCCAACGGGCACTAGGGACAACGCCTGAGACACCAATTGCGACAACGATGACTGCGCGCTGGGGAAATAGTGAACAACTAATCCATCAATAGCAATCGGTGTCCCAGCCAACTGCAACACATCCACATTGGCCTTGTCCTGTATAGAGGCTAACTGTTGCTTAAGTAACACCACGGCTTGCGCTTTCGCCTCATCGGAAAGACTATCTGATTGATCTAACATCACCACTGTATGTTGTTGCGCCACTTGATGAATAAGCACAGGTTGCATCGACGCCACAATCAAACTGGCTAATAACACGCAACGCAAACTGCGCTGGATGCGACTGAAACGGCGACCGAGAAACCATACGAAGGGCAATATCACTAACAATAGGGCATACCAAGGATGCAAGAAGGTTACACTCACGCCATAAACTCCTTAAGGTAAATGACCACGTTGTATCAGCATCCATTCGGCAAGCAGCAACAACAGCGCTACCATTAGGCACCAGAACAACATTGAATTAGCGTTCAGAGGCATCATACTGGTCTCCGCTTCTAGCGCTGGTCGCTCAGTAATGACGCGTGAATCTGTGGTGGACAGCAAAGCAGCAGACCAAGATTGTCCTTGGCTGTTTTCAAGCAGGCCAGCCTCTAACGGCAGCGGCTCAAGCGTGCTTGTCGTCATTGGGCCCTGGGGCCACGGTTCGCCAATAGCGAGGTAAGGTGTCATTTGGCTATTATTTGCTAGCCAACGCAGACTCTGGCTAATGATCCTAGGTAATTCCGCACTTTGCTCCTGCAATAATTGATTGATCGCATTAACGCTCAATCGCACTTGACGAGTGTCACTTTGCTGCATTACCAGCGCTGGAAACTGCTGCTGTTCCACCAATGTCTGCCAGCCATTCTGACGCCATTGGTTTTGCAGGCTCGCTTGCCAATAGTGTGTGGGTGCAGCAAAGACCACTTTATCCAGTGAGTCATCCAACACCAGGCTTGCCGCTGCAGAAGGACATTGTGCATCGCCAGCCAAACATACCGACACATCCGCCGTATTCGCCACCAATGACACGCCTTTATCCAGCGTTAATAACTTGGGTAACCATGCAGGTAAACCGTTGCCTAGTTGGATGTTCAGCGTTGGAAGCGTTGCCAAGGTCAATGTCGCAGTATCATCTGCCGTAAAATCATCAGCCTGCGTTAATGCCAGTTGCAGTTGCTGCGGCGCGGTACTCACATCAAGATTGCTGAGCTTAAAGCGGCCGTTCCCTAGGGGCTTCACTTCACTTGGCTGAAACCAGTGACCGTTCAAAGCAAATTTGATCAAACTGGCGTTGAGTTGAGTGTCATCACTTGCATAGAGCTGGAACATTACATCCACATTTCCCCAAACAGCCGATGCTGCAGGCGCTTGGCCTAACGCCACGATGCCCAGATTTCGGCTAACAGGCTCGGCGATATAACGCGGATGAAACGTAAAATTAGCAGGTATGTTAGCTAACGCTGCACGATTTAATGCGACACCATAATAGTAAATATCCACCGCTGTATTTTGTGCCATCCTGGCTTGTAGCGCTTGTAGCCACGGCATAAAGGATGTTTGATGAACCGTTGCCTCAACTGCCGCCAGTCTAGGAGCCAAAAGCGCCTCACTCTCATCGGACTTAAGCAACAGGGTTGCCCCCGCATCCCCTAACCATACTTGATGAATTGGCGTTGCATCTGCGGCGAAATCACTCATTAGCTGCGCTTTCGCTGCCGCCATGTTGCCATGCGCGAGCATTAATACTGAGTTATCAAGGAAGTATAAAGACTGAGTGTTAGCTTTTTGTCCACCCAACTGAATGCCAGCAAACGCCAACCAGATCAACAATACAATCAGCGATGACAGTAACAAGGCAAACCAATAGCGAAACTTTTGCCAAAGCACTCGCGCAGGCGCTTGATGGTTAACTTGTTGCCAAAAATATACTGCTGCAACAACGACAACCGACGTGCGCGTTCGCAGCCATTGTAACAAGTAAATTGCCAGCACTAACAATATGGCACCCGCAATGACAGCGGTGATTGGAAGTAATGTGAAACTCAAAGTCTCAGACCTCCCTGCCCAAATAATGTTGCCAATTGCGGTAACACCGGCTCACTGGCATTCAGTTGTAACAGTCCGGTACTACGCATCTTCGCGAGTTCGGTAAGTGCGTCAGTAAACTTTTGATAGGCTTGCATATAGTTTGACAACACTTCTGGCGTTACTTGCACATCGACGAATTCGCCAGTTTCACAATCTTGGATCCGTACATCATCTGTTAATCCGGGGAGTGATTGCGGTGTGGCATCCCAAGGCTGCGTCAGTTGCACCAATAACACGCGGTGTTTGAGTAATGAAATTGCTGAGACAACCGAATCGATACCGTGATTGTCAAAAAAGTCAGAAATGATCACCACCAACCCTTGCCGTAGCGGAAAATGGGAAAGCTCTTGCACCACGTCAGCCAGCGAAGTTTTATCTTGCTGTTCACCGTGTTCTAATAACTGCACTAAACTCAATAGTTGATGTTTACCAGACAATCCTTTGTGGCTTAATTGGATCTTTTCTGAAAAAGGTAATAAGGTCACGGCATCATGTTGATTGAGAGCAATAGCGCCGAGAGCCAGCGCTGCTTGTTTTGCGGCGGTGATCCGCGATGGTTTTTCTAAAAACATGCTGCTAGAGAGATCAAGTAATATATATAATGGCAGGTCTTGCCGCTCTTCAAACACCCGAACGAACACCCGTCCTAACCGTCGGTAAATGTTCCAATCAATGGCACGTAGATCGTCGCCGGCCACATAAGGTTTAAAATCAGCGAACTCCAACCCCTGACCACGCGCAGGTGTTTTTTGTTCAGCCAAACGCCCCCCCTTGCCCGCCTGCGACACCTTTAAGCTAAATTGCTGAACCTGTTCAATGAATGCGGGATCAAACAAGGTATCGCCATGTTTAGAAAACATTACTTCAACCCTTGTAGTACTGCTGCGACTAATGCGTCGGCATTCAGCCCTGATGCGAGTGCGCGGAAGTTCAAAACTAAGCGATGACGCAATACAGCCATTGCCACGTTGCGGATGTCTTGCTCAACCACTTCGTATCGATGTTGTAGCAACGCTTGCACTTTAGCGGCCAACATCAAACTTTGGATCCCTCGCGGTGAAGCACCAAGTGCAACGTTGTCGTTAATGATGGTTGGCGCATAGGCGCTATGAGGTTGGGTGCCCATCACCAGTCGAATGGCAAATGTTTTTGCCGCATCTGTCACCGCAGCTCGGCGCACAATCTGCCGCATATCATTAAGGATGGCACCACTCGCGACGGCGTTCAGTGCCACTTGCTCACCACTTGTAGTGCGGTCAATGATGGTGTGATAGTCCTGTTCCGTTGGATAACCGACCACAAGCTTGAACAAAAAACGGTCAAGTTGCGCTTCTGGCAACGGATATGTCCCCTCCTGCTCCACGGGGTTTTGTGTCGCCATAACACAGAAGGGCTCATCTAATTTGATGGTGCGACGTCCAACAGTAACCTGCTTCTCTTGCATGACTTCTAGCAACGCAGACTGCGTTTTAGGCGTTGCCCGGTTGATCTCGTCAGCAAGCACCAAGTTGGAAATTATCGGGCCTGGCTGGAACGTGAGTTCGTGTCCACCAGACTCATTCTCCATCAATACAGATGTACCTTGAATATCGGCAGGCATCATATCCGGTGTAAATTGGATGCGCGAAAATGGCAAACTCACCGCGCGACTGATGGAGCTAACCAACATGGTTTTACCTAAACCCGGCACCCCTTCCAGCAACACATGTCCACCGGCACATAACGCGGTTAACACTCCGTCAATCACTGACTCTTGGCCGACAATCATACGGCTGACTTCCTGATGTATCGCATTAAAATGCTCACAGAAAAATGCGATTTGCTGCTCAGTATCCGCGAGATGAATATCCATCATTACTCCTGCCATCATTGGACCTTATTGTTATCATCGGCATGAATTTTTTGGTAAAACTGACTCAGTAGTTTCACTTCCCACGGCTGCAGCATACGCTCAGGCTGTGCTGGCTGTCCGCCCTGCGCCTGCCCACGCGCCTCGCTGGGATTGGGGATAACGGGGGTAGTTTTTTTCCCTGGCTGTTGCAGGTGGACACTGTGTTGTTCAGGGCCTGGGCCTGGAGTCCCCACAAACTGATCTTCCATTGGGACAGCCAACATCAGTTGGTTAATTCCACGAGATTTCTTTTGAGAGTTATCCCCTTGAGTACTGCTATTTTGGCTATTGCTATCCTGCTGATTGCCAGAGCCCTGTTGTTGATCCTTTTTGTTCTGATCCTGTTCCTTTTTAGCACGGGTGTTCCGTTGCTGCCCCATATTCTGATTGCCTGACATTTCACCTTGTTTAGCTTGCTCATCCGTAGTGTTTTTTTCCTGTTCACCCGTTGAAGCATTAACTTTGGTGTTCTCTGCCTGCTGGTAACTACCACGCCCATGCGCTTCTGGCTGTTGGCCCCCACGACTATCACCCTCAAGTGAACTTGACTGATGCGCCGTAGGAAGTTGGTCAGCATTTGGACGCTTGGACTCCAGTGTTGGTAGCGCGGTGGGCATCTCTCGGCCTGAAGGCCCCGCTTCCCCATTTCCGCCTGCGCTGACGGCACCATTGGCACTATTACTGCCTTTGCTATTTTCAATCTGAGAAGACATACGCGGGGTACTTTCTCGAGAGGCGGCACGGGTAGAATGATGCGGCTCAGCAACTAAACCAACGACTTGGGTCGCAGACGCTGTGATTGGCGTGAGTTTTATACCGGCTGAGACGTTACCCACCTGTGTGGTTACTGACCTACTGAGTAAATCAGGGGCTGACCATAACGTACTCACGCCAATGTTCAGCACAAGATAGAATTGCAACAACATGGCGAATATAGCCAACAACTTGGCCGTCAACGGAATAGAGATTTTGGCAATCTCAATATCATGTAACTTGAAGCCTATCGCTCTGACTATTGCACTGCGGGCATCCGCTATTGCAGCTTGCTGAAATCCCGTAGGTTGTTCAATCACAACGAATTCATCGGCTGTCTGTAAACGATCTGATAGCTGCAGTTGGGCATCATATAGTGCCAACGATTGTGCTCGAGTCACTTTTCTGTTGGCAAACCAGTCGATAGCAAAGCGAGCGAGGTACGCGATACAAGGCAAAGCCAAGGCAGCAGTCAGCCACAGCAACCAAGAATGCCGCAACATCCCAGGATGCAGAACATTCAATAAAAAGGTGATTAGCGCGGCAGGTAGTAACCCCCAGAAGAAATAGGGCAGAGCTTTTCTGTGTGCGCCGATAGTAACAGCGCACAGCAATTTATGCCGACCTTTGCTGGCAAGCAGATCGAGTCTGGAGAGCAATTGCTGTTGGCTACTAAACGTCATTCCTACACCGTGTCGTATCTTCAACCTTTTACGATACTTGTATTTGACACCATGAAACTTGCACCAACCTTGCAACCACCATTACCCACACTAACTTTTTCACAACATTCTCATAAATGCTGCAAGGCTGGTGCAAGGAATCTATGTCTTAATGAACTAATGAAGAATTACTCATTTCAGGGGAAGCTCGTTGAAACGTCAGAATAAAACAGCTCTTTTAGCCGTGTTACTCGCCACGCTGTCGGGTGTGCCACAATTTAGCGCAGTTGCCGCTGGGCAAGATAATACTGCATTTGAAAAAATCAACATAGCGTATCAACAATTTACTTTGCCAAATGGACTCACTGTTTTAGTTCACAGCGATCACAGTGTGCCCAACATCTTTGTCGGTGTTTGGTACAAGGTTGGGTCAAAAAATGAGGCAGCCGGGAAAACCGGTTTTGCACACCTGTTTGAACATCTTATGTTCCAAGATACTATTCACCGAAAAGGCGAATACTTTCTTCCATTTAATAAAGCCGGTGCCGTTGGCATGAACGGCACCACCAACCTAGATCGCACCAATTTTTATGAAACAGTGCCCAGCAATGCGCTGGATTTAGCTCTGTGGATGGAATCGGATCGTATGGGTTATCTTGGTAACAGCATTACTCAACAGTTATTAGATGAACAACGTGCCGTAGTAAAGAATGAAAAACGCCAAGGCCAGTTGCATCCTGGTGCAAATGTTTACGCGCGTTTCCTTAAAAATTTCTATCCGAAAGGCCATCCCTACGATCACACCACTATTGGCTCAATGGAAGATTTAGATAACGCATCACTCGCAGATGTTAAACAATGGTTCAAGGACGCTTACGGTGCAGCAAACGCGGTATTGGTATTGTCGGGAGATGTCGATCTCACCACAGCCAAAGACAAGGTAACGCACTATTTCAGCGATGTTCCCGCAGGGAGACCGCTGGATAGAATCGACCAGTGGATCCCAGAACTCAGCCAAGTCAAGCGCGATGTTATCTACGATAAAGTTCCAACGGTAAGCTTGAATCGTGTTTGGGCGCTACCAAACAACTCTGCCAAGGATACGACCTTGATGGAGCTTGTTTCTCGAACATTGGCTGGCAATAAAAACACGCCACTGTATCGACTATTAATTGATGAAAAACAGTTGGCGCTCGGCGTGCAAGCATCAGTCAATGCGAGTGATGTTTCCAGCATCTTTTCTCTGGATATATCGCTGAAGCCAGGAGCCAATATTGACGAAGTGAATCAACTCATTGACACCACTTTGAAAAAATACTTTAAAGACGGGCCGGAAGAGGAACAGCTCAAGGCGATCAATTTGTCCGGGGAGATTGAACTACTGCGCTCAATGGAAAGCAACGCGGCGATTGGTACCCGTTTGATTGAAGGCCTGACACAACATAACGATCCACTCTTTATTAACCAGCAGCGTCAATGGTTAAGTACTGCCAGTCCTAAAGATGTACGCCAAGTTGCCCAGCGCTGGTTAGATAAACCGTACTACGAAGTTCGCTTACTGCCCTTACCAAAAGCCAACGCAATGAATGGCAACGTCGACCGCACAAAGCTCCCAGCTATCGGCAAATTTGAAGGGAAAGTTACCATGCCCCCCATTCATCAAGCAGTGCTGAAAAATGGCATCAAACTGGTAGTAGCTGAACGACATAATTTACCGTTAGTGGATATTTCTATGCAGTTTGCCACAGGATCCCTGGCCGATCAGCACTATGCGCCCGGTGTCGCAGCTCAGGCATTCAGTATGCTGGCAATGGGAACTAAAAAGTACAACATGAGTGAACTCGCCAAGCAGATGGATAAACTTGGGGTCTCGATAAGTGGTGGTGCTGGCACACAAAACAGTGGCGTCAGTTGGAGTGGTCTTGCCGAACACCTTGACGATGTGTTTGCGTTAGCCGCAGAAATGATCCGTAACCCAACCTATCCACAGGTGGAGTTGGATAAAGTGATCACTCATATTGACTCTGCTTATGACGGCTATGAACGCGATCCAATGCGAGCGAGCGAGCAAGTTTATGCCAAAGCGATATGGGGCGAACAACATCCTTTTGGCAAAATTATCTCCCGAGCAGAAGCCAAACAGCTGTCGCGCACTACCATACAACGTTTTCATGATCACGAGATAGGCCCCAATAACGCAACATTGTACTTTGTTGGAGACATTGACCTCAAACGAGCCAAAGAACTAGCTGAGCGCTACTTTGGTGATTGGCAGCAAATCACTCCCTCACCACTTGCCAAAATTGCACTGCCACAAGGAGACGTTGGCAAAATCATTCTAGTTGATGCGCCAGGAGCCGTACAAAGTCATATCAGTGTTGGACATGCTGTAGCACCATTTGATAAAGACAGTGCTGCTACGCAAAGCTTAATGGATGCCGCATTGGGCAGCGGCTTCAACAGCCGCCTAAATATGAATCTGCGCGAAGACAAAGGCTGGGCGTACGGCTTCAGTGCGGGGATCAGTAATGCCCCGACAGGTGACAGAGTATTCACGGCCAGCGGCACAGTCCAGACGGACAAAACGGCGGCAGCGATGCTCGAAATTAAACGCGAGATTAGCGATTACGTTTCATCGCGCCCGATCACGGCAGATGAACTGCAGCGCGATAAAGACTCGGCAATCCATTCGATTCCACAGGGATTTACCAATAATGGTGCCTATCTGGGGTCCATGATCAATGCAGATGTCTACAAGGTGCCATATCAACGCGTAGAAACTGCGACACAGCGCCTAGAAAAAGTATCACAGGCGCAAGTTGAAGCATTGGCTAAAGCAACCTATAAGCCCAAGGAGCTGACATGGGTGATCATCGGTGACCTGAGTAAGATTGAGCAAGATATTCGCGCTCTGCACTTAGGACCTGTCGAAGTATGGGACATTTACGGCCATCAAGTACGTTAACCCTTAAAAACCGACGCACAACTCATATATAGGGTAGCGCGTCGATTGTTTAATGTTTTCCTTGCTCTTCCTTGCCCTTTGCCTGACATGGATATGTCAGGCTTTTTTTATTGACTTGGATTCTGTTTGAATTGTGAGTGAAACCGAATATTAAATTGTGCCCCGCCATTTTCCATATTCTCTGCGTCGACCTGGGCGCTGTGCAAAGAAGCAATCGCTTTGACAATAGCAAGCCCCAATCCGTGACCGTTACGGTTCGGTGGAAACTTAGCGAAGGGTTCAAACAGCGACTGTACCTTGTCAGAAGGGATCCCCGGTCCATAGTCGCGTACCGATAACACACCGTCGCGGTGCAATAAAATGTCTACACAGCTATGAGGCTCAGAAAACGATACGGCGTTGTCCACTAAGTTAGCGATAGCCACTTCCAGTAAACCTTCATCACCAGGGATCACATAAGACTCGACCTCAGGCTGAAATTGCAATGTCACCTGGGCGTTTTCGGCCAGCATAGAACGCTCACGTACCACGCGCTGGCAACATTGGACTAAGTCTATCTCCTTATCCAACGACTTAGCCCCACCAATTCGCATCAATCGTAGTAATTGGTTAACCAAATGGATCAAGCGTCTTAGGTCATTAATCAACTTATCTTTAAGCGGTCCATCGTCTAGCATCTCTAGCCGCGTCCTAAGTACCGTCAGTGGCGTACGCATTTCATGCGCAGCAGTGGAAAGAAAAAAGTTGTGTTGTTTCTGTGTTTCATCAATCTGGGAAATCATTTCATTGACGGCTTGAACAAGGGGCAAGACCTCGTGAGGTAAGCCCTTTTCCGGCAACTTGCGGTTAAGATTTTTAGGGTCAAATGAATAAGCAACTTGAGCCAGTTTGTTCATCAAACGCCAATTAAACAGTAAAATTATTGCGGTGATGATGATGACACCAGCAGCGGAGATCAGCAGGTTCATGCTGGCCCCCAGCACCATTCGCTTGTAGAAGTTCCAGAGATTATCCGGGATCGGGACTTCAACCTTATTAATCCCTGAAAATTCTAGGTAATACCTTTGCTTGTTACAAAAATTATATTGCACATATCCATGGTTCCCTGGTTGATCCATCGCCTTCATGTAATAGCTACAAAGCACGGAGTTGCCAAATTCCTTGTTAGCGGCATCGAGCTTATCCAAGTGCAATTTGTCATAATATATCGGAGGCTTACCACTGCCTAATTCTTCATCACCAATGATCATGTAATATCTAAAATCAGGGTTGTGCTTTAGGAGATCTTTAAGGTCGTCAGAAAAGTGAAACTCCTTAGCATCTGTCTTTCCGGCAAACTTAGCGTCCATAAAATCGCGTAGCTCACGGCGAACTTTCTCAACGGTATAGTAAGTGGGATCTGGCGGTCTAAGGTCAATACTTTGCAAAGGCACAATCGTCAGATAATAGACAGTAGCGGCGATAAAAATCATCCACAAAATCAGCATCTGTCCAATCATTGAGCGATGAAGCTGCGTGAATACCTTAAATCTCATAATTGATCCCAATGGATATCTTCCCTGATGATTTAACAAGCCTAGGCTGTGATACAACACTAGACGTTAATAACTATAAACAAAAACCCCGATCAGACTCGCGCCTACGGGGTTACCAATAAATAGTAATAGGCGTTTTTATGAGCGGTGTTGCAAAGCTACATTCGCCAACACATCTTCAATCAATGTATCTGCCGTTATCCCCGCGGCCTGCGCCTGAAAGTTACACACGACGCGATGTCTCAACACTGGCAATGCTATTGCACGAATATCATCACAACTGACCGCATAACGTCCCTTCAGTAAAGCCTGCACCTTTGCAGCCAGCATGAGACTTTGGATCCCTCGCGGTGAAGCACCTAAAGAGACAAATTGATTGATCTTTGAGGTTGCATACTCACTGCCGGGCTGTGTAGCCATCACTAATCTAATCGCATAAGACTTTGCCACTTCAGGTACAGGAACATCTCGTACAATTTGCCGCAATCGACACAGCGTTTTGGCATCTGAAACCGACTCAATATCAATTTGCTGTCCACTGGTCGTGCGATCGATGATGGTGTGATAGTCCTGTTCAGAAGGATATCCAACAACGAGCTTAAACAAAAAACGGTCAAGTTGTGCCTCAGGCAAAGGATAAGTGCCTTCTTGATCGACCGGGTTTTGCGTTGCCATCACACAAAATGGTTCTGGCATTGTCAGCGTATTGCGCCCAACCGTAATCTGTTTCTCCTGCATGACTTCCAGTAAAGCGGACTGCGTTTTAGGTGTCGCGCGGTTAATTTCGTCCGCCAACACTAAATTGGACACGATAGGACCTTGTTGAAACGTCAGTTCGTGTCCACCATTGGCATTTTCAGTCAGTACCGTAGTGCCAACAATATCTGCTGGCATCATATCAGGCGTAAATTGGATACGACTGAAATCAAGACTAACCGCCTTACTAATCGTGCTGACCAGCATCGTTTTGCCTAGGCCAGGAACACCTTCTAACAAAATATGTCCGCCAGCCATCAGAGCGGTGAGCACGCCACTGACGACATCGGTCTGACCGACGATCATTTTGCTAACTTCTGTATGAATTTGCTCAAATACCTGTTTGAATTCAGTCGCATGAGCTTTGGCGACTGCCATTGCGTCTATTTGCATAATGCCTTTATTGATCAAGATAATATAGAGGTACTTTGACTGATTTAGCTTGCCGCAGCCTGATCTCAAAAAGTTAAGTTGCGTTAAGGCTATACCCTAAACCACGAACGGTTTGAATTTTAATCTTATCCGTATGTTCTGCGAGATTCTTACGTAGCCGACTGACCTGCGACTCAAGCGAATTAGAGGTGACAAATTTGTCATATCCATAAACCTTCGACTCTAACGCTTCACGTGTGACCAAACTGCCTGGTCGCGACATTAACGCTTCGAGCACCAGTGCTTCCGTCCGACGTAAGTTAAGCGCTTCACCGTTAATACTAAAAGCCCGACTTTCAACGTCATAAGAAAGTGGACCTAAGGTCTTAACTTCTCTAGCAGTCTGCATGGGTTGGCGTAACGTATTGCGAATGCGTGCGAGGAGTTCTCTTGGCTCGAATGGCTTCGGAATATAATCGTGAGCACCGGCTTCTAATCCCCGAACACGATCATCTACATCCCCTAATGCCGTTAATAAAATTACCCGTTGTGGACACTTATTATCAGCAAAGAAACGCAGCATAGACATACCCTCACCATCGGGTAATAATCGGTCAAGCAGGACTAAATCAAAGCTATTTGCCATTACAGCTGTTTTCGCAATTGCCAAAGTCGGAGCCAAATCAACCACGTAACCGTGCTTTTCCAAGTAACTTACCAGCGTTTCGGCAACATCTACATCATCTTCTACCAATAGCAAACGCATGTTTCCCCCTTAACGGCTGGCTGGCCAACGTGGTACTTAACGCCAGAATAATAAACGCCCCCACAACGGGGGCGTTTATTCTAAAACATTAAGCAATGTTAGAAATCATACTGCACTTCCAGTGACAAGGTGCGACCCGCAGTATTGTATCTCGCCGAGTCAAACGGAAGCCCACCGACCACGACGAATGGCGGTTGTTCATCTAGAATATTGCGACCCGCAAAATTCAGATGTAAATCCTTGGTCAACTGATAGGAAAGCGTTAAATCATAGGTGATCATTGAATTCACCTTCTTGATATAGGTAGGGTTGGTAACATTACCCGCTGACCTAATAACCTCATAATCATTGAGATAGCTGGGGGTGTAATAAACCCACATAGTCGCAACCAGATCGCCATAGTTATATCGGAAAGAACCATTAATTTTATAATCGTCGACGCCTTGCAGATACCCTAAAC
Organism: Shewanella sp. 4t3-1-2LB; assembly: GCF_017368415.1. Classification (NCBI taxonomy): domain Bacteria; kingdom Pseudomonadati; phylum Pseudomonadota; class Gammaproteobacteria; order Alteromonadales; family Shewanellaceae; genus Shewanella; species Shewanella sp. 4t3-1-2LB. Next base: position 42,948 of record NZ_JAFNJD010000019.1, on the reverse strand, counting down.
TCGACACAGCTTCACTATCAGCAAACGTCTTTTGTTCCGATTTCAAATTGTCGAGATACGTAATCTTCGGTTCAAATGAACCAAAAGCCGTGTTGATGTAATAGCCCAGTTCATACATTACCGAAGAGTATTCGGAACCTGACAGATTAAATGTCATGTTTCTCTTGGCGGTAATTTTGCCATTTTCATCACGTGGGTAATACTGTTCCAGTTGATAGACCTCAGCTTGAGGTGCCATACGGATCAAATCGGCAACCTGAGCGTATTCATTTTTGATCTTGGTATCGTTATAAGTGATATCGAGAGTCAGTCCCGCCAGCACACCACTTGGATACCAAGACAGAGTATAGGAGCTTTGCTTGGACGTTTCCGGTTTGAGATCTGGATTAGGAGCGTTAGTTTGCGGCGCATTGTAGCCGTAGTAGCTGTCACCATAATCAAAATCACAATCATTATGGACACGGCAGTCGTACAGGGGATCATTTGCGATAGTCGTTGTGTAGGTCGAGGTACCTCTAACATCAAACAAGGCAGTGAATGGTGGCGCTTTAAAGCCTTCACTCCATTTTGCTCTTAATGTGATATCTTCAGTTGGCTGCCAGTTAAATCCGTAAGATGGTGTTGTTCTAGCAAACGTGTTAGTGCCATATAAAATTTTGCCACCTAAGTCGATATTCACACCATCAACGGTACCAATGGCGCCTTCAGTGTTGTACTTATCTCGGCGAGCCGCAAGACTCAACGTCAGGGACTTCATCAAAGGGTAGTTAAATTTCTTACCAAATACCGGAATGGATAATTCAGCAAAGTACCCCTCGCGGGTTCGATGGACAGACTCGCCAGTTTTTACTTTTACTTCACTACTATCTACCCCGTCATCATTATATTCACCGCCCACTGCATAATAAATCTTGCCTGCGGGTAATTCATATAAGGCACCATTTAATCGTAGCTCGTAGTTTTCTAAACGAGAACCACGATCTTCGTCAGCGTGCAGATAATAAAAGTCATCGATTGAACCTCCAGAACCATCCGCAGATGATTTCCAAGGGTTAAAAGCAATGTTCGGATCTGAGCTGGTTAATGCGGTACACTGACGATTAAACAGATCCTGATAAAAAGCCAGTTTAGCGCCAGTATAACGCCCTTGAGCTAAATTGAAGTTGTAACAGCTCCAGCCTGTATCTGAAGTGGAATCTCGGTCAATAGATACAATAGAATCATAACCATAGCGTGTACCAGAAGTGCTGGCCTGTGACGTCGTATAAATAAAATCTAATTTAGAATCATCACTTATCTCATAGGTTAGCCCTAAATTCACACTCCAATTATCTGCAGTATTTTCACTGTACCCATAAGGCAAAACACCGGAAGCAAGTTCATCAGCGGGGTAATAAGCCGCTGTAACTCCAGGACTCCAACTACTCAAAGCATATTCCGGGAACGGGTTATAAGCTTGCCCTGGGGCAAGATTGAGCTGCAAACCTGAAGATTCAATTTGATCCTGTGATGACTCTGCACGAGAGAACAGGCCATTCCCCGTCATGACCAGGTGCTCGGTTAGCCGCTGCTCAAAACTTAACGTAATGCTCTTAGTTTCGCTCTTCGGACCAGCTACTTTAGGTACAAAATCCCGCCTGGCACTACCATCAACCATGATCATATCATCCATTGTTGGTTGCCCAGTAAAACCTTGCGGGACGGTATATGCTTGGGTCAAAGTATTATAAGTACCTGTGTCAGGATCATAAATCGAAACTGAGTTATCGATAAATGCAGGTTGACCACCCGCCGAGAAAGAACGGTTATCGTAATAAGGGTCGTTGTTAAAATATGGTGCGTAATTATTAGTCACATAGCCGGTTTTGGCATTAATAATGGGGTCGCGTTTACTGTAGTCCAAGGTGACAGAGATGTTACCAGAGGTCCAGCCATAGCCACTATACAAACTGAGGCGCGAATTATCAGCCCCATTATTAGAGTCCTCATGCTGTACAGTGACTGATGTGCCGTTATAGCCACTTTTCAAAATAAAGTTAATCACGCCGCCCATTGCATCAGCACCATAAACAGCAGATGCGCCATCTGTCGTGATCTCTACTCGCTCAACAGCACTTAAAGGAATGCCATTAAGGTTGACAAAGCCATCTTCAATGCCTGCTGCCCCTGCCATGCGGCGTCCATTAATTAGGATTAAAGTCCGGCCAGCGCCCATGCCACCCAGATTAGCCGCAGATACGCCCAGCGCGCCAATGCTGGACATGGCGCGCACGTTTCCGTCACTTGCGCCCAAAGGTCCTCGTGCGCGGGTATTAGCCAAACCGCCGATAGTTGCCAGATTTTGTGGTAACGTCCGGATCAATTCTTCTACGCTAGTAACGCCACGTTCTTTAATCTCTTGAGCCGTAATAATGGTAGGTTTGGAAACAAGGTTACCGTGTTGCAGTCGGGTTCCAGTGACTTCAATATGTTCCTTAACATCTTCTGACGGTTTACGAGCTTCATCCTTCGTTATCTGCTGGTCGTTGGCCGATGCGGCAGAAGAGAATGATGTCTGTACTTCGATTGATTTGGTGTCGTCTTTTGCTGAAACGCTGAAGGGTTGCAGCCCCATCAGAGCTAAAGTGAGCAACGACAGCGGAAAGGCTTTGTTGTTGTACACTGGAATTTCCTCCCAATAGATTTTATTGGCTTTTTTATTATTAAGTCATTGATGACGAGTCGTTTATTATTTGTTCTCAATTTGTTGCAATATTCTTATAACAAACAAAGCTTGCACCAACCTTGCACCGGATGATGTCATCCAGAATTCCGCCAAGGTTGTAATCGTCATCTGAGCTGCCGCTATTGGGAGGCAGTGAGTATCAGTATTTCAAAGCGATCAAGGGAAGCATAGCCTTAGGTGTATGTTAACCAAACCATTGTTGTGTAACCGTCAGGCGGGGGTATGCTTACAGCAGGTAATAATCCCTACACGTTAACGTAGTAAAGCAAACAAAAACACCATTTAAAAACGCTGAAATTTATCTGGTATCGAAGATAGGTAGCGGCTGATAAGCATAATTAACCGCTGACAAGTAACACATTTCGCCTCCGGCGCGCAGCCGAAGATGTTATTGCAAATGCCAGAATGGCAAGTTTGACGGCGTAAACCTCATTACGTTTTGTAGGCAGACCGAAGTCGCCTTTCTTCGTTAATTGTCACCTGTCGGTGACGTGGGTTTAGCCCTTGATAGGCAGCATACTAGCGCCTAATTTGATCAAACTGATTACTTTCAATGCAATCAGGCGAAACATTCCCGAAGGAATGCCGTTGATCGGACTGGGTTCATCCGACCAACGGATTTTCGACTACTATTTTAGCAGAGGGCTAAGCGGATAGGTTAGTATCCACTTACCGTGTAGCCTGCTAGGGTAGCGACCTTGCGACTCTCGTCGCACTACATCATGCCGCCCATGCCACCCATACCGCCCATGCCACCCATATCAGGAGCACCAGCTTCATCCTTTGGCAACTCAGCTACCATGGCTTCAGTGGTGATCATCAGACCGGCAACAGAAGCGGCAAACTGCAACGCGGAACGGGTGACTTTGGTTGGGTCCAGAATACCCATTTCCAGCATGTCACCATAGGTGTCGTTGCCAGCGTTATAACCGAAGTTACCGCTACCATCTTTCACTCTGTTAGCCACTACGGAAGGTTCTTCACCAGCATTGGCAGCGATCTGACGCAATGGTGCTTCCATAGCTCTCAGCGCGATAACCACACCGTGTTTCTGATCTTCGTTAAGTACTTCAACGTTGTGGATCTTAGACGCGGCGCGAACCAGCGCAACACCACCACCAGCGACCACGCCTTCTTCAACCGCGGCGCGAGTAGCGTGCAGAGCATCTTCCACGCGAGCTTTTTTCTCTTTCATTTCAACTTCGGTAGCCGCACCGACTTTGATCACTGCCACACCGCCGGCCAGTTTAGCCATACGTTCTTGCAGTTTTTCTTTGTCGTAGTCAGAAGTAGATTCTTCAATCTGCTGCTTGATCTGTACCACGCGGGCTTTGATCTGATCTTCAGCACCGTTACCATCGATGATGGTGGTGTTGTCTTTGGTCAGTACTACGCGCTTAGCGGTACCTAGATCTTCCAGAGTGGCTTTTTCCAGTTCCAGACCGATTTCTTCTGCGATAACAGTACCGCCAGTCAGGACTGCAATATCCTGCAGCATGGCTTTACGACGATCACCGAAACCTGGGGCTTTCACTGCTGCCACTTTCACGATACCGCGCATGTTGTTCACAACCAAAGTCGCCAGCGCTTCGCCTTCAACATCTTCAGCCACAATCAGCAGTGGTTTGCCTGATTTTGCCAAGCCTTCCAGTACTGGCAGCAGTTCACGGATGTTAGAGATTTTCTTGTCAACCAGCAGGATGTATGGGCTATCCAGTTCTACGCTGCCAGTTTCTGGTTTATTGATGAAGTAAGGAGACAGGTAACCACGGTCGAACTGCATACCTTCTACCACATCCAGTTCGTTTTCCAGTGCCTGACCTTCTTCAACAGTGATCACGCCTTCTTTGCCGACTTTTTCCATCGCAGTAGCGATGATCTGACCGATAGATTCGTCAGAGTTAGCAGAGATAGTACCTACCTGAGCGATAGATTTAGAATCTGAACATGCCTGAGACAAAGATTTCAGTTCTTCAACTGCTGCGATAACGGCTTTGTCGATACCACGTTTCAGATCCATTGGGTTCATGCCCGCAGCTACCGCTTTCAGGCCTTCGTTAACAATGGCCTGCGCCAATACGGTCGCTGTAGTCGTACCGTCACCGGCGGCGTCGTTGGCTTTGGAAGCAACTTCCTTTACCATCTGCGCACCCATGTTTTCGAACTTGTCTTCCAGTTCAATCTCTTTGGCCACTGACACACCGTCTTTGGTGATCAGCGGTGCGCCGAAACTTTTGTCCAACACTACGTTACGGCCTTTAGGACCTAGAGTGACTTTGACTGCGTTAGCCAGAACGTTTACACCCGCCAGCATTTTTACGCGGGCATCATTGCCAAATTTTACTTCTTTAGCTGCCATGTTGATTATCCTTTGATTCTTTGGTGAATTGGAATGACGTAATGGGTAGTGTGGTTTATTCCACAATGGCCATCAGATCAGATTCAGACAGGATCAGTACTTCTTCGCCGTCGATCTTCTCTTTCTTGACGCCATAACCTTCGTTGAAGATCACGACATCACCAACTTTCACATCCAATGGCCGCACTTCGCCATTTTCCAGGATCCGGCCATTGCCTACTGCCAGCACTTCGCCGCGAGTAGACTTTTCGGCCGCGCTGCCGGTCAGCACAATGCCACCAGCGGAAGTGGATTCCACTTCGAGACGTTTAACGATTACGCGGTCATGTAATGGACGAATATTCATTTATGGATTCTCCTAATGACGTTTTGCCCAACATATTCAGGCGAGTTTACAGGTTGATAAATACAGCAGCGATGAATCACTGCTGCCAGATGTAGCTCTATATGGGGCTAATTTTCAGAGTTCCAAGTGTCTACCGAAAAATTTTTTGAAATTTTTTCGGAGTACATCAGTGTTTGTGCAATCAAGTTTTGTCGCTTGCTTGCTTCCTGTTAGAATCGCCGCGCAACAGCAAATCCAATTTCTTCGCTCATGGAGTAGTAGTAAACGATGAGAGACAGACACGGGCTGCTGAGTCAGCCAATCGGTCGTGTGCTGCTCAACATGAGTCTGCCCAACATGCTGGGTATTTTAACCGTGCTCGGTTTTAACCTAGTTGATACCTTTTTTATCAGTCGCCTCGGTACTGAAGCGTTGGCCGCAATCAGTTTTACCTTTCCGGTCACCTTGATTATCTCCAGCATTGCCATTGGTATTGGTGCTGGCGTATCGACCAATCTCGGCCGCCTGATTGGTGGTGGTCATGCCCCCCAAGCCAAAGTGTTTCTGCACGACGCACTGTTGCTGACGTTTATAGTGATTAGTGGCTTGGCAACCCTAGGTAGCCTGTTTAACGACTGGTTGTTCACACTGATGGGGGCCGCCGCCGATATTTTGCCATTGATCCATCAATATATGCAGATCTGGTATATCGGCATACCGTTGCTAGTGCTACAAATGGTGGGCAATCAGGGACTGAAAGCCACCGGCGATACTCGCCTTCCTGCGCAAATACTGGCACTGGCGGCGGTGATTAACCTCATCCTCGACCCATTGCTGATTTTTGGTATCGGGCCATTTCCGCGATTGGAGTTACAAGGCGCTGCAATTGCCACTGTGGTGTCTTGGGTGGTGGCGCTGTGTTTTTCCGGTTATTTGTTGGTATTGAAGCGGCAATTGCTGGTGGCAGCGCCCATCTGTTTGCACCGCTGGTGGGCCAACTGGACACAGCTGGCTCATATCGCCCAACCAGCAGCCGTAATGAATCTGATGAATCCGCTAGCAAATGCACTGATCATGGCAATGTTAGCGCGTATTGATCATGCGGCAGTCGCAGCATTTGGCGCAGGAACCCGGCTGGAATCGGTACTGCTGATAGCATCGATGGCTTTGTCATCTAGCGTTGTGCCAGTTGTCGCGCAAAATCTCGGCGCCAGCCAAAAACAGCGAGCACGGGACGCGGTAATGCTATCGCTGCGATTCGTATTGGTGTTTCAGACCTTACTGTACCTGCCATTAGCATTATGGGCACAACCGCTGGCAGGATTGTTTTCGGACGATCCACAGGTGCTGGAATGGCTGACGTTTTATATCCAGGTATTACCGCTAGCTTACGGCCCCCTGGGAATGGTGATCATTGTGGCTACCGCGCTTAATGCCTATCACCGGCCGATGGCCTCACTAATGCTCAACCTGTGCAGGCTGTTTGTACTAATGTTGCCATTGGCAGCATTAGGGGCGTGGAGCCTAGGAGTTAAAGGGTTGCTGCTGGCATTACCAGTAAGTAACTTGCTGATGGGGCTGGTGAGTTACCTCATCGCCATGCGCATGAAAGAACCCGCCAAGATGCACCATCCCTGCCACTATCAGGACAACGATTGGCACAGTAAATAAAGGCAATTTAGGCAAGCTCGGCAAGCAAATCGTGGATGATGTTAAACGAGCATCACGGCCGTTTATCATCATCATTAGGCAACTGATGGCTTTCAGGCCGTTTATCCGATGGGTCTGGCTTATGTTCATACTCGCCGTCAATCACGCTGTCTTTATCCTGTCGTGGCGGTTCAGCAAACGGTGGTCGCCGATGTTTCGGTGCCATCACCACCCGCAGTTGCATGCGTTTGTAGAGAAATTTGGCAATGACAGCGCGGCAGAATGGGGTGAGAAAAATGACCCCGACAAAATCGGTCACAAAACCTGGGATCACCAGCAGTATGCCTGCGAGCGCCAACAGCATCCCTTCAACAATCTCTTGTCCGGGGGCTTCGCCCTGCGCCAGTTTACGTTGTACTGCCATCAGCGTATTCAAGCCCTGGCTTTTCACCAGTGAAATACCGACTACGGCGGTCAAGATCACTAAAGCAACGGTGTTGAATGTTCCAATAACATCACCGACCTGCATCAGCACCGACAGCTCCATCATCGGTAAAAATATCACTGCCACCAGCAAGATTAAAAAAGGCATGAAGATCTCGTTTACTCACTACTTGAAAAAACTTTATGGGGCCGCAAGGGTCTGAATTCAAGACCTGCGTAGCTGCCAAAGTTCACTGTTTTAGCAACTGCTTAATGCAACGACAGGACAAACAACGTAAAGTAAGCGCTCGGATTGTCCTGCTAGCACGGCCATCCGTTAATTAACAGAGTGACACAGATGAACAGTATAACGCCAGAATTCCTGTTAGTATTCTGCAGTTGCCCCGATCATGACACGGCATTAGATCTTGCCAGAACGCTGGTGGATGAAAAGCTGGTGGCATGTGCGCAGGTTTCTGCGGCAATAACATCGGTATACCAGTGGCAGGGGCAAAACTGTGAAACGACGGAAGTCAGCCTGCAACTGAAATGTCTGGCGGCGGTTTACCCGCAATTGCAGCAACGTGTGCTGCAATTACATCCTTATGAAGTACCGGAGCTGCTTGCGGTGAATATCCAGCAGGGGCTACCGGCGTATCTGGACTGGATAAAAGACAACACAAGATTATGAAACGACTCATCACCCTGCTGTTTGCCTCATTAATGTTACTACCGCTAGCACATGCCAGTGGCCTGAGTGACAAATTCCCGTTTCTTACAAGCGAGCCGGAACTGATGCCTGTAGACAAGGCATTCGCTTTTGATGCCGTACAGGACGGTCAAGTAGTCAAGGTCAGCTTTGTGATTGCCGATGGCTACTATATGTACCGTGACAAACTGCAGTTCGCGATTGAGGGCGGAGAGTTGGGTGATATCGCCAAGCCGCGCGGTGAAAGTCATCACGATGATTATTTTGGTAGTCAGGAAGTTTACCGCAGTTATGTGGAGATCCCCGTTGCCATCAAGCAAGCAGGGACAGAAGCCACGCTTAAAGTCACTTACATGGGCTGCGCTGAAGGCAAATTGTGTTTTCCGCCAACCACCAGCGCATTGGTGCTAAAACCAGTAGCCGAAAACGCGGGTAAACTTGCGGCGGCGACTGCGGAGAGTAGCAATAACGCCGCAACCGCAACCACTGTTGACGCAAGCGCCAAACAACCGCTGACCGAGCAGGATTCACTGCTCAATAAGCTGCTCCACAGTGACAGCAAACTGCTGACATTGCTGACCTTCTTTGTACTGGGTATTGGGTTGGCACTCACACCCTGTGTGTTCCCTATGTATCCCATCCTGTCCGGTATCATTGTCGGACAAGGGCAAAAAGTGTCGACTGCACGCGCCTTTACGCTATCAATGACCTATGTGCAAGGTATGGCACTCACCTATTCGATTCTCGGATTGGTAGTCGCTTCCGCGGGGATGAAATATCAGGCCGCCTTACAGAGTCCACCAGTGCTCATTGCCATTTCGCTGCTGTTTGTGCTGCTGAGTTTGTCGATGTTCGGCGTCTATGAACTACAGTTGCCATCCTCGTGGCAACAAAAGATGAATACGCTTTCTAATAAACAGCAGGGCGGCAAGCTCACTGGCGTATTTATGATGGGGGTACTTTCTGGATTGGTGGCCTCACCTTGCACCACGGCGCCGCTGTCAGCAGTACTGGTTTACGTGGCCCAAAGTGGTGATCTGCTGCAAGGCTTTATCACGCTCTATATTCTCAGTATGGGCATGGGGCTGCCGTTGCTGCTGATTGGCACCACGGGCGGTAAACTGCTACCCCGAGCTGGCGCTTGGATGGAGATCATCAAACATATCTTCGGCTTCTTACTGATCATGGTGGCAATCATCATGTTGGGGCGGATTTGGCCAGGTCTGGTGTCTGATCTGTTGTGGGCGGTGTGGGGCATTTGCCTAGCGGGTTATTTGATCCATGAAAATAAAACCACCGCTTTTACCTGGAAGCAAACCGTACGCGGCGTACTATTGCAACTACTGCTGATTGGCAGTTTTGCTTATGGTGTACAGTCGGTGATGTTGTCGCTGGGTTATGGCTACGGCAACACCGAGGTCAAGGCTGGAACAACAGAGTTCAAACACATTAGTACCTTAGCCGAATTTAAAACAGAGATTGCCAAAGCACAAGCTGAAGGTAAACCCGTGATGCTGGATCTCTATGCCGATTGGTGTGTGGCCTGTAAAGAATTTGCCAATATCACCTTTAAAGACGCCGCCGTACAGCAGCGGATGTCACAAATGGTGTTGCTGACGGCCGATGTTACTGCCATGAATAAGCAGGACGAAGAACTGCTGAATGCTTACAACGTCCTCGGACTGCCAACCCTGTTGTTTGTCGGTGCAGATGGGCAACTACGCGACGATTTACGCGTCACGGGCTTTATGGCACCAAGTGAATTTGCACCACATTTGGATCATTTGCTCAACTAAGCCGAACGTTTTACCAAAAAGGCGGCGTCTGCTACGAGCAACTCCGCCTTTTTATTTATGGTATTGAATGCCTTATAGTAGAGAGCAGGAACTCTACTTGCTTACGGTATCGCGTTACCATGGAACCCGCCATTCTTGTTATCACCCTTGCCTGTGGCCTGCTGGTCAGCCGGATCAATCTGCCACCATTAATCGGTTATCTCGCCGCTGGTTTTGTGCTTTACATCATGGGGATCCAGAGCGACAGTCTCCCGCTGCTAAACGCTCTCGCCAGCCTTGGGGTGACGTTGCTGCTGTTCGCTATTGGTCTGAAGCTGGATATTCGTAGCCTGTTTAAGGCGGAAGTTTGGGCTGGCTCAGGGTTACATCTGTTACTGTCAATTCTGCTGTTTGTGCCATTACTGAAGATTCTGGGCATAATCGGTCTGAGTCAGATCACCAGTCTTGGGGTAGAACAATTAACATTGCTGGCGTTCGCCCTGAGCTTTTCCAGTACCGTTTTCGCGGTAAAAGTGCTGGAAGATAAAGGCGATATGCAGACACTTTATGGTCGGGTCGCCATTGGTATTCTGATCATGCAGGATATCTTTGCGGTACTGTTTCTGACGATTTCCAAAGGGAATTTTCCGTCACCTTGGGCACTAGCATTACTGTTACTGCCACTAGTCAAGCCACTGATTTACCGCGCCTTTGATCGAGTGGGTCATGGTGAACTCCTGGTGCTGTTCGGGCTGGTCATGGCACTGGTTGTCGGTGCCTGGTTATTTGAATCTGTCGGGTTAAAACCGGACCTCGGAGCGCTGGTGATCGGTATTCTGCTGGCGGGACATGCAAAAGCCTCCGAGCTAGCCAAGTCACTGTTTTATTTTAAAGAACTTTTTCTGGTCGCTTTTTTCCTCACCATAGGTCTCAATGGCTTACCTAGCGCTAGCGACATTCTGTTGGCGTTGTTGCTGGCACTGTTGATCCCCTTAAAAATTCTGTTGTTTATCTGGCTGTTGACCCGCTTCAAACTGCGCTCGCGCACTGCCATGCTCAGTGCTTTTAATCTAGGGAATTTCAGCGAATTTGGTCTCATCGTCGCGGCAGTGGCAGCGGCCAAAGGCTGGTTGCCGGCACACTGGCTGGTGATCATTGCCGTGGCGCTGAGTATTAGCTTTTTACTAGCGGCACCACTTAATGCGCTGGTGGGCAAAGTGTATCAGCGCTTTCAGAAAAAATTGGTACGACTGGAGCGCAAGCCGTTGCACCCCGAGGATCGGCCAATCCCCATTGGTAATCCGCGCTTTCTGATCCTTGGTATGGGCCGTATCGGCAGTGGTGCTTATGATGAACTGAAAAACCGCTTTGGCGGTGAGATCCTCGGCATTGAACACAAGCAGGAGCTGGTGGACTTTCATCGGCAGCACGGTCGCAATGTGGTCAAAGGCGATGCTGCTGATACCGACTTTTGGGAAAAACTCGACCGCGCCCCCAACCTGGAACTGGTGTTGCTGGCAATGCCTTATCACGCCGGTAATCTGTTTGCAGTGCAGCAACTGAAGAAACTAGATTATCAAGGCAAGATCAGCGCTATTATCCAATATGGTGAAGATGCCCAGTCGCTTAAAGAGCTTGGCGTGCATAGTGTCTACAACTTGTATGAAGCTGCTGGTGCCGGTTTTGTCGATCATGTGGCCACCGAGCTGTTACCGCTGGCCTCCTGCGCCGATGATGCGCCCGCGGCCTGACCAGCGTTGAACCACGGTGATCGCCGCAAATCCTGCTAACGTTAGCCACAACAGTCGTGATATAACAGCAGGATAAATAAGTCTGTGCCAGACTTTGATAATTAAGTTGTTTTTTGTGGAATGACCCGAAAAATGTCGAACCCTGCACCCAGTGCGACCAAACTGTTTGTGAAGACATTTGGTACTAAACCCGATGCACTTTTCAGTGCTCCGGGTCGCGTCAATATTATTGGCGAGCACACCGATTATAACGATGGCTTTGTGTTACCTGCCGCCATCAACTTCCATACGGTCATTGCGGTAAAAGTCCGCAATGATGACCAATTTCGTGCCATTGCCGATGCTTTTCCTGACATCCGCCAATGGCGCTACGGTGCCGAAGGCCCAATGGTAGATGGCGACGGCTGGATCAATTATCTGAAAGGCTTTAGTGCTGCGGTGGCCCTGAGTGGCCTCCCCGCCAAAGGGCTGGATCTAGCGGTGGTGGGTAATGTGCCTGCAGGAGCTGGATTGGCCTCATCGGCCTCACTGGAAATCGCTTTTGGTACCGCCATTAACGATACCAGCCAATTGCATCTGTCACCACTAGCGGTAGCACAACTGGCCCAGCGCGGTGAAAACCATTATGTAGGCCATGCCTGTGGCATTATGGATCAGATCACCTGTGCCATGGCAGAAGAAGACTGCGCGTTGTTGATTGACTGTATGGATCTGGAATGCCAGCCAGTCCCTATTCCTGACAGCCTTAGCCTGCTGATCATCAACTCCGGGTTGCCTTCAGTGCAACACAGTGAAGACTTTAATGAACGGCGCCAACAATGTGAACAAGTGGCAGCCCATTTCGGGCTGGATACCCTGCGTCATTTGACACTGGCGCAACTGCAACAGCAACAGGCGCAGCTGGATCCCATCGCTTATCGCCGCGCTCACCATGTCATCACCGAAAACAACCGTACTCAGAAGGCCGTCCGGGCGCTGACCAAAGGCGATATTGAGCGGATTTCGCAATTGATGGCAGAATCTCATGACTCCATGCGTGATGACTTTGCCATTGTGCCGGAAGCGATTGATACGCTAGTACAGATCATTCGCCGCCAGTTGGGTAGTCATGGAGGGGTGCGCATGACGGGCAAAGGCTTTGGCGGCTGTGTTGTTGCACTGGTAGAACATGAATTTACCGACAAAGTCATTGCCGCCGTTGAACAGGAATATCACCACAGTACCGGCCTGGAAGCACAGATTTACCTGTGCAGTCCAACGGCTGGAGCTGCGAGAATAGGCAAGTAATTCATTACAAACACAGGCATTAACGAATGAATCAAGGACAGAGTGCTACCGTAAGATTCAGTGTACTGGAACCCTGGCAAGATCCGCGAGGCGGCGAAATCGAACGCATCCGCCTCGATAACGGGATCCTGGCATTGGAAGTGCTCAGTCTTGGCGGCATCATTCGTTCACTGTGGAGCCCTGATCGCGAGGGCAACCGAGCCAATATCGTGCTCGCGACCGATTCGGCCGCCGCTTATTTAGCGCAAACAGCCCACTTGGGCGCAGTCGCTGGTCGCTATAGTAACCGCATTGCTAACAGTCGCATCAACTGGCAGAACCACAGTTACCAACTGGACAATAATTTTCATGGGCATTGTCTACACGGAGGGCATGAAGGTTTCAGCCGTAAGTTATGGCACATGGGCACCCTGCCCGATGGTCTGCGCCTGACGCTCAATAGTCCGAACGGTGATATGGGCTTTCCCGGTAACTGTCAGGTACAGCTGGACTATCGTTTGGCGGGCAACAACCTCTATGTAGAATTTGTGGCGGCTACCGATGCCCCTTGTCCAATCAGCCTGACCCAACACAGCTATTTTAACCTGGATGGCAGTGCCGATATCCGCCAGCAGCAAGTGCAGTTAACCGCCGATAAAGTGCTACTGCCTGACGAACTCGGCATACCGCATGGCACCATGATGGTGGCAAATTCGGCGTTTGATTTGCGCCGTCCCGTCAGCCTTGGTGAACGCCTGCAACATCCAGAACTAGCTGCGACCAAAGGTTATGATCATTGTTACATTGTCGATAATCCACAAGGCACTTTGCAGCAGGTAGCAACGGTACATAGTCCACTTTCTGGGCGCCAACTGACACTGCACACTAACCAGCCTGGCGTGCAGTTCTACACGGCAAATTTCCTCGGTGGAACCACTGGGCGTCGCGGCAGCATATTGCAGGATCATCAAGGCTGGTGCCTAGAGCCGCAAATGCTGCCGGATTCTCCCAACCAACCGTTGCTGCCGGGAAATCCCTGGGTGTTGCCAGGGCAGACTTACCATCATATCAGTCGCTACGAATTTACCACCAGTTGACCATGAATTTCTATTTTAACAGCGAAGATTTAGGACAAATCAGTATCGGTGCATTTGCGTTATCGGTTCCAATTGCCTTTTCACAGGAGGCTTGGGATCTTGCTGCGTCGCTGCCCATTGGGAATCTGCTGCTAGTGGTAGGATTAAGCTTGGGATTTATTGCGCTGTATGCCTACCAGAGTGTGTTTCAGGCACGGATCCGCAGCCGAATACTGGTATTTTTACTGCGAATTATACTGGCATACACATTGACATTAGTGGTCGTCAGTATCGTGCTGTTGGCATTGGATAAATGGCCACTGTTGACGGAACCCTATCTGGCATTGAAGCGGACATTACTGATTGCCATGCCCGCTTCAATGGGCGCCATCATAGTCGACAGTTTCGACAAGGAATAATTACTGCAGATTACTCTTCGTAATCTTCATCTTCCCAACTGTCATCACTATCATCTTCAAAATCATCACCAATGATCTCGTCGCCGCTGTCTGCGTCATCATCGAGCTGCGGTACCGGCTTGGCTTTACGTACCGGGGCAGTGTCTTTGATGTTTGCCAGGCTGATCCGGGCAGAATGTTTCTGCATAAATTCAGCACGGGCAGATTTCCAGGCCCCCCCGAACTCACTTTCAGCAGCTTTTAACTGCTCATCACTCAGTTCGTGCAGGTTAGGCTTTACTAGGTCTTCTACATACTCAACGATAGCTTTGCGCTGTGCATTGTACAGGTAGATACGGCCAGCAGAGGCCTCGGGTAACTGATTGTCATGGATGACGATAGCGTTTCCTCGTGCGGTTCTCAGCTCGCCATACCAAACTTGTTTTTTAGCCGTGTTATACATATATGCCAATACCCTTAAATCAACACATATACCAAATTAATAAACCAGAGATGCGCACTTGAACCGATGTTTCCGTCCGCCGCAGTGCACCGGTAATCGCCGGAGCTCAGCCAGAGCGTATTCTTACAGAATCTTTTACAGAATCAATGGCAAAAAGGTGATTTTTCGAGCAAAAATGCCGTTTTTCTCACCCTATTTTTTCTGCCATCTGGCGTCAGATGGGAATTTAGCCTAAAAAGCCGCTAACGCAAACGAATTTGTGCGAGAAAAATCTTTTAATTGCTGTAAGCAACAAATTTTCAGCTGTTAACGACACAACAACGGCATCTCATCCTTCTAATGTCAGCACCACTTTACCCATATGCGCCCCTGATTCCAGCAACTGATGAGCTTCGGCGGCCTGCGCCAAAGGAAATACCTTATGAATCGTCGGTTTTAACTGTCCCCGTTCCAGCATCGGCCAGACCTGATGGCGCAGTTGTGCTGCAATCTCAGCTTTGGCTGATACAGATTGTGGTCGCAATGTCGAACCGGTCCAGATAATGCGCTTAGACATCAGCAATGCTACATCCACTTCCGCCATCCGCCCGTCACGGGTAGCAATGGATATCATGCGTCCGTCATATGCCAGTGCTCGCAGATTGGCATTAATATTTTTACCCGCGGCGACATCCAGCACGAGGTCAACACCACGCCCATCAGTAAACGCTAACACGGGGTCTACGAATACACCGTCATGGTAATCAAACGCCGCATCGGCACCAAGAGCAAGACAATAATCGCGTTTTTCATCGGTGCCACTGGTAGCAATCACCCGGCAACCAAACGCCTTTGCCAGCATAATGGCAGTCGACCCAATGCCACCAGAACCCCCATGCAACAACACGCTTTCACCACGTTTAAGCGCACCGCGCATAAAAAGATTGCCCCACACGGTGAAAAAGGTTTCGGGTAACGCCGCGGCCTCTAGCATGCTCCAGCCCTGCGGCAACGGTAGACAATGGCCGGCCCAGGTCAGCACATATTCACTGTAACCACCGCCCGGCACTAACGCGCACACTTGCTCACCAACTTGCCAACGAGTTTCACCTTGGGCGACCGCAGCAATCTCACCGGCGACTTCCAGCCCCAGAATTGGTGACGCTTCTGGCGGTGGCGGATAGCTGCCCTGACGCTGAAACAGATCTGGGCCATTAACACCCGCTGCGGCGACTTTGATCAACACCTGTCCTGTCGTAGGCTGTGGTACGGGCGCATCGGCAACATACAATACGGAGGGCTCACCTGGATTATCAAACTGTACCTGTCGCATCTCATATCCTTAATAGTGCTATTAGCATTGATGCCTCCTACTTTAGCCTTTAGCCGCGGATGCGCCAACACGTCAGTCATTGCCGCAAAAAAAAGCACCGCCTAGGCGGTGCCAAATCGTGCTCTACCAATAATCGGCCATTAACGCTGGTTCAGATAACCGATAGTCGGGCCGTTCTGCTCAATCTGCCAATATGGAAAGGCACCAGATAGTCTTGTTTAAATTGTTGCCAAGTCATGAATAGACTCCAAAAAAGTACAATATTCCCAAGGCAGCAGCTGTTAAGCCACTGCCCGCACGGTTTCTCAAACAGAGAATGCTGGTTAGATGGTCGTTACCGGCGCGAGCCTGTTCTGCAGCCGGAAACTGTGGCTGTAAACGTTGGCACGGCCATTACGGCAAAAACCGACGAGGGTGATATTGCTCTTTTCTGCCAATTCCGCGGCCAGTGCAGTGACGGCCGACATGGCGAACAGGATTTGAATACCGGCACTGGCGGCCTTTTGTACCATTTCAAAACTTGCGCGGCTGGTTAACAGTACCGCCACGGGCTTTTCTGCATTACGACGGGAAAATGCACCAATAAGTTTATCTAGGGCAATGTGCCTGCCAATGTCCTCGTATATATAGATAACTTCTCCTTTACTATTTAAACCTAAGGCCGCATGTGTCGCCCCAGTTAATTCAAAATTACTCTGTTTCATTTTTGCTGTAGCCAAAACAGAGGACAAAAACTCCATATTAAAAACTGCATCTGAATCAACAGTTTTTATAGGCTTCACCGCATCATCAAGCTGTGCAACGCCACATAAACCACAACCAGTTCGTCCCGCCATACTGCGACGATGTTCTTTCAAATCCACAAAACAACGTTGGGTAATTTCAATATGAATGATAATGCCGTTTTCGACACGTTCAACATCAATACCTTTGATTTCGTTGATATTTGACACGATTCTTTCTGATAAAGTAAAGCCGATAGCGAACTCTTCCAAATCCTGTGGGCTGGCCAGCATGACGGTATGTGAAATACCGTTATAGACCAGTGCCACTCGCACTTCGTTGGCTAATTTATCAGTTAATTCCGAACATTTATCTCGTTCAAAGAGGGTGATATTTTTTTCAACTACAACATCTGCGCAATTATCGTACATAAGCACCCCATGAACTACTGTATAATTAAAAACAAGTGTGCCAAAAATAAATTATTATTCTGATCACAAATGATGCTGGAAAATAAAACTTTCGTTGAATAATGTTCAATCATTACTTACTATCTCTGTGTCCTTCAGAGGAAGAACGTCGTCTCCGGTGAGGCGTCCGGATTTCAAATCCGGGTGGGGCTGCCAGCAGTCCCGGGTAGGTTCGACTCCTATGTTCTTCCGCCACTCTCCCAGATCCCGAAACAATTCCCCATCACGGATATCACGGCTGTTGGAACGGTACTTACGACGCGTGAAGCCACTGCGGTCAAAGAATTCCAACAATTGAATTGCCACTTTGCGCCCCAGCCCGACCAGTTCTTTAAACTCGGCCGTTTCCAGAGCGTCATGGTAACGAAAATGTTCGCGGATGGAATCGGCGATCTCACACAATCGAAAATTAAGCATGTAGCGGTCTTTAACAATGGCGCAAATGTAGCCCTGCTGTACCAACTGGATACAAAAAGGGCGAATACTGTCGGCATCAACAGCAAGTGCATCCGCCATGTCGGTCACCCACACTGGACCGGACTGCGACAACAGCCACGGCAGTAACTGTTGCCAGAAAGCTTGCGCTTCGGTAGAGAGCTGCTGTTTGTGCTGGGGTAAATGCAGCATGGTGCCGCGATTCAGCAAGCGCCCTTCTTGGATCAGCTGCTCGACCAACGCTTTAGCCACTACATCAGGGAGCGTACAGTGGCACATCCGTAATAGGCGACTCAGTCCAACGCCCAGCTGATCCGGCGCTTGCTGATGGTATTCTGCCAACACGTTGATAAAACGTTCACTTTCCTGTTTAAGCAACGCCGGAGCCACCAGCCATTGTGCAATTTTTTGCAGATTCGCCTGCGCCAACAACTGCTGTAATCCTGACTCATTCAATTGCCAGCGCCAGATGACTTCATCGACAGGCAGTGCTGCGGTTGTCGCCAGTTGTTGCAGCGCGGTCACCACATCGGCAGCTTGTGCCAAGGCCCACAAAGATTCCAGCCGTTGCGGTGTCCGTTTGCGGCGGTTTGGTACGCTGAGTGCCAACACTCGACCTGCACCTATCGTTTGCTTGCCTCCTGCATGACGCAGGATAATTCTATCGTTCTGACACAGCAGCAATGGTTGCTCCAGCACGAGCTCTGCCAACTGCCGACCTTGGGGATCGGGCTCCCCCAGTAACGACAGGTGCGCCTGCGTATGGTCCGCACCATGATGACAATGCACACTCTGCCAATGTCCCAAAGGCTCCTGCGCATCAATTACCACCACGGGCCGTTCGCTGGGGGCAGGAATTTCGATACTGCTGAGCCAGTCGCCCCGCTGTGGCAGCCGATGGCTATCAGTACCCACCAGGTTTAATGCTACGCGGTTACCCGCAGCGACGGACTGAGTTTCTTGTCCTTGCGCATGTATTGCCCGCACGCGCAGGGCACCTTGCTGCGCGGAACTGTAAAGCGTGTCCCCAACACGGACGCTGCCACTGATAAGCGTTCCGGTCACCACACAACCGGCACCTTTCACGGTGAAAGCCCGGTCGAGTGCCATACGGAATAACTGTCGGTCATCCGCTGCGTCGGCTGACAAGGTACAGATATGCTGGCGCAGTCCATCAATACCATCGCCCGTCAGCGCCGAAACAGGAAAAACACCGGCAGCCTCCAGTCCATGGGATTGCAGTAACAGTAAAACATCGTTAAGCACCTGTGCCTGACGCTGAGGGTCCACCAGATCGATTTTGGTCAGTACCAACGTCAGGCTCTGCAGCGGCAACAGTGCCAGAATTTCCAGATGCTCACGGGTTTGGGGCATCACCCCATCATCACAGCCGATAACCAGCAACGCATGGCGGGCATGGCTGACGCCTACCAGCATATTATTAATAAATTTTTCATGTCCCGGCACATCGATAAAAGCCAAGCGACTGCCATCGGGCATCGGCAAGAAAGCATAACCGAGGTCGATAGTCATGCCACGGCGTTGCTCTTCCGGTAGTCGGTCCGTATTCATGCCCGTCAGTGCTTGAATAACCGATGTCTTGCCATGATCCACATGACCGGCGGTTACTATGATCATAAGGCGGCCCCTAGAGTTTGCAGGTCGGTCAATAGTTCATCGAAATCGTCGGCACCACGCAGATCCAGCAGCAATTGGTCGTTGGCGATACGGCCTATCACCGGGCGAGTTGCCGTTTTGAAATGCCGTTCCAGCGCCAGAATAGAACCGCCGTTTGTGGCACTGAAGGCCAAAGCAACTGACGGTAGAAAAGTGTCTGGCTGCGAACCACTGCCCACTTGTGTGTGGCACGTAATACTTTGTAATTGGTAAGCCGGGGCATAGACGGCGGCTAGCGCGGTAATAAACCGTTGCGCCTGAGACTGCAGTTCCCCCTCGGTACGAGCAAACTTAGCCATGATAGGCAACTGCTGATCCAGCGTCTCCGGATTGAGGTAATGGCGCAACGTGGCTTCCAACGCCGCCAGAATAAGTTTGTCACAGCGCAACGCCCGCTTCAGCGGATGGCGCTGTAACTGATTGATCAGCAACTGCTTGCCAACGATCAGTCCCGATTGCGGCCCCCCCAGCAGCTTGTCTCCAGAAAAACTCACCAAATCCACACCATCGGCCAGCATTGCTTGCGGTGTCGGTTCCTGCTTCAGGCCAAAGCGACGCATATCGGTCAATGCCCCGCTGCCGAGATCAGACAACAGTGGCAATCCCCGTGCATGACACAATTTCGCCAGCAAAGCCTCGTCAACCGCAGAGGTAAAACCACTGATATGATAGTTACTGGTGTGTACCTTCATAATCGCGCCGGTGTTTTCGGTAACGGCCGCTTCATAATCGCGCAGATGCGTACGGTTAGTCGAGCCCACCTCCACCAACGTACAGCCAGCTTGACGCATAATGTCTGGAATGCGAAATGCACCGCCAATCTCCACCAGCTCACCGCGGGAAACAATCACTTCCTTGCCCGCGGCGACCGCAGACAACATCAGTAACACTGCCGCGGCGTTATTATTTACCACACAACAGGCATCGGCCCCCGTCAAGCGGTGGATAAGCTCGCTGACAGTATTGTCACGATGGCCGCGCTTACCCGCTTCCAGCTCAAATTCCAGCGGCGTGGGATAGCGCATTACGGAGGCCACGGCGGCCACGGCAGCCTCGGACTGCTGCGACCGCCCAAGGTTGGTATGCAGTATGGTGCCGGTCAAGTTCCAAACCGGCTGTAAACTATGGCGATGACTCGCCTGCAGTTGATCAGCCAAATACTTGAAAATCTCCGTATCGATACTCAGCCACTCCGGCAATTGCTGACTAGCAGCAATCTGCGCACGTGCCGCCGCTAGCATCTGGTTCAGTGCCT
This sequence comes from Shewanella sp. 4t3-1-2LB, assembly GCF_017368415.1. NCBI lineage: Bacteria > Pseudomonadati > Pseudomonadota > Gammaproteobacteria > Alteromonadales > Shewanellaceae > Shewanella > Shewanella sp. 4t3-1-2LB. The sequence continues at coordinate 22,156 of NZ_JAFNJD010000019.1, read as the reverse complement.
GTTTGAAAGCGGTTTTACCATAACGCTGCAGCAACGGCTGCAACGAAGCCATAGCCAATAACCCATCCATGGATGGCAATGCACGATAGAGCTTTTCAGGAGAATCAAATACTTGGGTCATCATCTGTCACAAATAGCAAACAATAAAGGGAGGGCCTACAGCCCTCCCGGGTGTTCAGGGCTGCCGTGCCTACGATTCATGCGCCAGCAGTAGTGGGTTCAGTGTGGTAGCACTGTACCCCTTATCACTCAGTTGACTGTCCAGTCCCAGCGAAGCCAGATCGTCTGCTACCACTTCCATACGCGGATCTTTGGCAACAAACAGCATCTTGGTATAACCGTGGCAATGATCGCAGGTTTCAATGCGAATGTTTGCCTGGTGGTCATCAAAAGCCCACAACGACAACTGTTTGGCGTCATCACAGTTAGTACACTGTGCGCGCACATAATGCCACTGTGTTTCGCATAAACTGCAATGCAGATAACGCAATCCTTCCCTTGGCTCCTCACGGATCACACTCGCCACCGGATGACTACCACAAACCGGACACAGTGCGGTCTGCTTAACCGCCGCGATATCCATCCGTGAAATCACCATAGGTGCCCAGTGCGCCCAATAAGCTGACAAGGCCGCCCACAGGAACAAGCTGTACTGGGCAGGAACATCGCTCAGATGCCCTTGCCGCAAGCTATTACCATAGGCCGCTTGTTGTTCAGGCGTCAGCGCCATCAATTCACGAATAACCCCGGCAACCGCTGCTGGGACTAATGGCAACATTTCACTTAACAGTGATTGCAGTTGCACCAGCCAGTAGTGATTGTCGGCGGTATATTGCAGTGATAATGGCATGGGTTGCGTCATATCCAGCTCAGGCGCGGGACCAAATTCCTGCGCCTCAGCCAATTTCAGCTGAGTGGCCACCAGCGACCGGCACAGCTTGAGATAGTCTGCCAGCGGCGACCCTTCGGCTAGTGTTTCCAGCCGTTCGGCCCGGTGACGATAAATATCCTGTGGCTTGGCCGCCAACAGCGGCTTGAGTGCCAAGGGCGATTTATCACCCAGACTCAACGGGATTTCACTGGCAAATGTCATCTCTACTTCTCCTCTTCTTTAAAATCGTCCAGCATCGCCGGGTGATGCTTACGGGCCCAGGCTTTGGAAACCTTGCCGTACAACATGCCGGTGATGGAACCTTCGATCCAGGTCGCCATCCAGAAGTGCACCACGATAGCAATCAGCATCAGAATGGCGCAGGCAGCATGGATAAGCGTTGCCCAGTTAACAGTGGAGGCCTCAAACATAGGTGCAAAATACGGCTGCCACATGATCACGCCGGTTACGATAAAGGCGATCACAAAGATGACGAAAGAACGGAATAGCATCTTCTGTCCAGGGTTGTAATGCCCCACTGGCGGAATGTTTTCCTCTTTCTGCAGCAATACCCACACCACGGCTTTCATCCAAGGCCAGTCATACTTATCCCACTTGTTGTGGTGGTAATAACGAATGAGCATCAGCCCCAGCAACAGGCACATGGCGATCCCGAAAAACGGGTGCATCACCTTTGCCAGCTGTGGTGTACCCACAATTCCACCAAGCCACTGAAACGACGGATAGAAGAAGGAGAACCCGGTAAAAAAGGTCACGAGGCCAACCACGACAATGGTCCAGTGACATAACCGGTCAAACAGCTTATGACGCACAATCATCTCTTGCTTGCTCATTTACTGTCCTCCTCTTTCTCGGCCGCAGCATCAATGTAGCCGGGTTGATCTTCTTCGACGATGTTGCGGCCCACCGTGATGCGGTGCATCAGGGCAAAGGCGGCGGTCGCGATAAGACCTGCAGTTCCTAATGGCTTGAGCCAATCCTGGCGGATCTCAGTGGCCATTGGCACTTGAGGATCTTTCGGCATGTAGTAGCTTTCAGGATCATTGATGTCATGGAAGATCATCATCATCGCAGTGCCACCCACCCCTTCAGGGTTGTACAAACCGGCGTTTTTATAGCCGCGGGCCTTCAGCTCTTCGACCCGTTTTTCCGCATAGAACAACATGTCTTCGCGGGTACCGTAGCGCAGCGCACCCGTGGTACAGGTCTTAACGCAAGAAGGCTCCAGCCCTACCGCCGTGCGGTCAGAACACAAGGTACATTTGTAGGCTTTGTTGTCCTTAGCACTGATCTTAGGGATGTCGAACGGGCAAGCACTGGCACAGTAACCACAGCCGATGCATTTGTCCGAATCAAAATCCACCGTGCCATTGGCGCGCTGAATAATCGCGCCAGCGGTAGAGCAAGCTTTCAGACAGGCCGGATCGGCACAATGCATACACGCAGAGTGGGTAAACTGCCAACGTAATTTGCCAGCATCCTCAATCTCGTTGTACTTCATCAGGGTCCAGCATTCGGGCGACAATGACGGTGGGTTCTGGTATGAGCCACTGAACTCACCGACTTCCTCACGCAGATCGTTCCATTCTGAACAGGCAACCTGGCAGGCTTTACAGCCATTACACTTAGTTGCATCGAACAGTTTGGCAACCTTCTTCACGCCACCAACACGTGCCTGTGAAGCTGGCGTAATGTCGGTGGTGCCAGAACGGCGAATGATATCTTGTTCGGCCATAATCAGATGCCCTCCGCCTTTTCTACGTTAACCAGGAACGCCTTGTACTCAGGTACACCGGTATTAGCGTCACCCATTTCGGTGGTCAACACGTTACAGGTGTAAGCCTTCTTGATCAGTGCATTGTGGCTGCCATGACGCGGGATCCCCAAGGTATGCACTACCTGACCGTTTACTTGCAACGGCCGCAAACGTTTGGTCACCAGGGCTTTGGTGATGATATGCCCACGTTTGGAGCTGACCTTCACCCAGTCGCCATTCTTGATGCCTTTCTCGGCAGCCAACACTTCGTTCATTTCCACAAAGGTTTCCGGCATGGAAATCGCAGCCAGTCGGCAGTGAGTGGTCCAGAAGTTGAAGTGTTCGGTGAGCGAGTAAGTGGTACAGGCATACGGGAACTCATCTTTAGTCCCAAGAGTTTCCCTTACCCCTTCAAGCCAGCGTAATACCGGACTGTGCACCACTTTAGGATGCAACGGGTTAGTACCAATGGGTGATTCTACCGGCTCATAATGTTCCGGGAACGGTCCTTCTTTAAGCAGCTTCAGGGCGAACAGACGACCCACACCTTCAGGCTGCATAATGAATGGACTGGCCGTTTCTTGCGGCGTCAGCTTCATGTTGAAGTCGCCCACGTCGATCCCGTGCCACTTACCGTCTTTCCATTCAACGATAGTACGTTCTGGATCCCATGGTTTGCCGTTGATGTCACAAGACGCACGGTTGTATAGCACGCGACGGTTCATCGGCCATGAGAAGGTCCATCCCGGCGTGATCCCTTTCCCTGACGGGTCATGGTTATCACGGCGAGCCATGTTGTTACCTTCTTCGGTCCAGGAACCGGCATACAGCCAGCAACCACAAGCGGTACTACCATCGGCTTTCAGTTCACCGAAACCGCTGACCTGGCGGCGGGTAGCAACGTCATAACCGTTCAGCTCTTTGGTGAGTTCTTCTGAACTCGGGTTGTGCTCAATGGCATAATGCCAGTTCACCGCAGCCACAGGTTCTGGCAGCACACCACCTTCGTCACGATAGAGATTTTTTAGTTCTAGCATGATGCCTGACACAATCTCTGAGTCGGCCATCGCTTCACCAGGTGCATTAGCGCCCTTCCAGTGCCACTGCATCCAGCGACCGGAGTTAACGATAGAGCCTTCTTCTTCAGCAAAACAGGTCGTCGGTAAGCGGAACACTTCGGTTTGGATCTCAGCAGTGTTCACTTCATTAAAGCCCGGCTCATTTTGCCAGAAAGTGGCAGTTTCAGAAGACAGGTTATCCAGCACCACCAGATATTTCAGCTGGCTCAGTGCTTTCAGTGTCTTATTGCGGTTTGGCATGGAGTTAATGGCGTTAACCCCTTGCACCAGCAGTCCATTCACCTGACCGCGATACATCATGTCGATGTGTTTGCCGAAGTCATACATCTGATCCCATTTTGGCAACCAGTCGTAGCCAAAATCGTTTTCAGCGGTGGCGGCATCGCCCCAGAATGATTTCAGCAGTGACACGAAGAACTTGGGATAGTTTTGCCAGTAGTTAGTCTGGCCGGGACGCAATGGTTTTGGCGTATGGGCGGTTAAATGCGCCGCAAGTGTTGCTTCTTTATCACTTGGCAGCTTCAGATAACCCGGCAGGCTTTGCGCCAGCAACCCCATATCGGTAGAACCCTGCACGTTAGCATGGCCACGCAGCGCGTTGACCCCACCACCCAGTTGACCAATGTTACCCAGCAACAGCTGCACCATCGCCATGGTACGGATGTTTTGCGCACCTTTACTGTGGTGGGTCCAGCCCAGCGCATACATAAAGGTAGCAACCCGGTTTTTGGTATGGGTACTGCCGATCATTTCGCAGACGGTCTGGTAGTCATCTATCGGGGTTCCGGTAACGTTACTTACCGTCTTGAAGTCATAACGTTCTACATGCTGTTTTAGCAGGTTCCAGACGCAACGAGGATGTTGCAGGGTGTCATCGACTTTCGCATAGCCCTGTTCATCCAGTTCGTAATACCAGGATTCAGTATTGTAAGCGCCTTTTTCTTCATCAAAGCCGCTGAACAGACCATCATGGAAATCGAAGTCCTCGCGGATGATATAACTGGCGTTGGTATACGCTTTCACGTAGTCGTAGTTAACCTGCTTGGTATCGATCAGATAACGGATAACCCCCAGCAGGAACGCGATGTCCGTACCGGAACGAATGGGTGCATAGTGATCGGCCAATGCGGCACTACGGTTAAAACGGGGATCGACCACGATTAACTTGGCGTTATTGTGTTGCATTGCTTCAGTCACCCAGCCGAAACCGACAGGATGTGCTTCTGCAGCATTACCGCCCATAATCACGATCACATTGGAATTCTTGATATCGATCCAGTGGTTGGTCATGGCACCACGCCCAAATGTTGGAGCAAGACTTGCTACCGTTGGGGAGTGTCAGTTACGCGCAATAGTATCGATAGCGACCATGCCAAGAGCACGGGCGAACTTCTGGGTCGCAATACCACTTTCATTCGACATACCAGATGAGGTCATCATCCCGGTAGTCAGCCAACGGTTGACGGTGACGCCAGCCGTGTTTTTCTGCAGCAAATTAGCATCACGATCCTGTTTCATCAGGCGGGCGATACGTTTGAACGCCTCATCCCAGCTGAGTCGCTGCCACTTGTTGCTACCTGGAGCACGATATTCTGGATATTGCAGGCGGTGTGGGCTGTTAACATAGTCCACCAGACCCGCACCTTTCGGGCACAATGCACCCCGACTTACAGGATGGTCTGAATCCCCTTCGATATGGAAAATCGCATGTTCTGAGTTTTTGCCGCCGCTGTTTTGACTGTACATCAACAGGCCACAACCCACTGAGCAATAAGGGCAATTATTGCGGGTTTCTTTGGCTCTGAGCAGCTTGAATTCTCGCACTGCGGCATAGGCCTTGTCGGACATCAACCCCAGCGCAGAAATCGCTGAAGTTGCCGCCCCGGCAGCACACAGTTTGAAAAACTGTCGTCTGTTCATAAGTAATCTCACACTTGTTTGTTATGAGTACGATTGGCAGTCCACAGACCGCCGATTCGGACACTGGCAAATAACACCACTATCCGTGCTTCAATTATCCGCAAAAGGAAAATAGATAACAAATAACGACAAGTGATATTGATCACATATGATTTTTGAAAGGATACAATGCTTAAATACAACATTTAAAAGAATATAATAAAATATAAATAAATTATTTTAGTGTTTAATTCTATTTTTTAACATATTATCAATTGGTCATTTTGTCTTAGCTATATTGGTAAATATGTCGCATATTGGATATTTATCAATATTAAATGTGATATGTATCACTAAAAAATTAACTTCCGTCACTCTTCACAACTGCTCACCAGTGGTTACTGCTAGATAAAAACCACCCGTGGGACATTTTTACCCTGGCTGACAACGATCTTTTAATGATTGTGCTGCGGGTAGTGACAGCCAAGATTGGTAATCGACTGCATACAACACACAATGGCAGCAACGGCGGCCAATGCTGCACTATTTGTATACAGTGCGACTCACATAGAAACGGAACGTAGACTATTCAGGTAGTGCTCCAACCCACAAGCCGCACCATCTGGCATGGCTTGTGGGTATCGGTGCACCGACTATTTAGCTGGCGTTAGCAGATACTTCTCGAAAAACAGCGTCTTCAGTGTCTGCAGATGCAGCGTTGTACCCTCACCTTCTTTAAGTGCGTGGGTACGGTTGGGATAAGACATAAACTCAAACTGTTTGTTGTATTTCACCAGTTCGTTAATTAGCTCTTCAGTGCCCTGATAATGCACATTATCATCACCGGTACCATGCACCAGCAGTAACTTGCCCGTGAGGTTTTTAGCAAAAGTGATAGGCGAGCTCTGAGTGTAACTCTCTGGATCGGTTTTCGGATTGCCGGAGTAACGCTCCTGATAAATGGAGTCATACAGACGGATATCCGCCACTGGCGCAAATGCGGCACCGACCTTGAACTTGTCACCGTGACGGAACAACAGGTTCAAGGTTGAACTGCCACCACCGGAATGCCCCCAGACACCGACGCGCTCAGTATCAATTTGTGGCCAGCGTTTAGCCATGGCATCTAGTGCATCCACTTGGTCACGCACCGTGATAATGCCGATTTTCTTGTAGATGGATTTACGCCAATCGCAACCTTTAGGCGCACGGGTGCCGCGGTTATCCACTGACACCATGATAAAACCGTGCTGCGCCATCATGCTCGACCACAGGTAGTTGTCACCGCCCCAAACATCTTGCACCGTGGAGCCCCAAGGTTCGCCGTAGACGTAAAAAATAATCGGATACTTTTTAGAGTTATCCATATGTGGCGGAAACATCACCCAGCCATCCAGCGCTACACCGTCACGAGCCTGCACCTGGAAGAACTGCTGTTGCGGTAGATCCAGTTTAGCGAGTTTAGCCTTTAGCTCTGCATTATCGGTCAGCGCTTTAATGGCTTTATGACCATCGACTTTGATGATTTCGCTGGAAGGCGGCACATCAAAGCGGCTGTGAGTGTGCATCGCCAAACTGCCATCTTTGGAAATGTAGTAATGGTTATTGCCGCTAAATTGTTCTGGAGTAATGCGGGTCACTTTGCCACTGCCATCGAGACTGGCCTTAAACAAATAACGCGCCTCAGGATGATCGGGCGATGCGGTGAAATAGAGACTGTTGGTAGCTTCATTCAAGGTTAGCAGTTCAACCACATCGTAGTTACCCGGCGTTAAATCCACCACGCTTTTACCATCGCGGGAAACCCGATACAGGTGGCGCCAACCGTCACGTTCGCTGTGCCAAATAAAATGACTACCGTCTTTTTCCCATTCGGCCTGATAGAACCACTCCAGGAAGGCGTCATCATGCTCGGTCATAATGGTGTGCAATTGCTGCTTTTGCCAATCAAACAAGCGCAATACGTTGGTGCTTTGTGGCCGATTCACATCTTGGATCAATACCGCTTCACTGGTGCCAGCCCAGCTAATACGCGGCACATAACGATCACGATTATCACCGAGCAACGGTGCCCAACGGGTCTTTTTGTCCTTAATATTGACCACACCAATGCGCACGGCAGAATTCTGCTCGCCCGCTTTGGGATAGGGGAATTGGGTGATGGTTGGATAGAGCCCGGCGGTGTTATTGATCATGGTGAATAACTTCACGCCGCTGCTATCGAGCTGCCAGTAAGCAATATTCTGGCTGTCAGGACTCCAGAGAAAACCATCCTTGATAGTGAATTCCTCTTCATAAACCCAGTCAAAATGCCCGTTGATTAAGGTATCGCTGCCATCAGTAGTCAGTTGGGTGACCTTACTGCTGCCCAGCGACTCCATATAGATATTGTTTTCTTTGACGTAGGCGACTCGTTTGCTATCAGGCGAGAATTTAGCAAACATCAACACCTTGGCATCGGGCTGCTTGCCACCCAATTGGTACAGCTTGTTATTCTTCAGATTCAAGACCCAGAAATCCCCCCGGGTACGACTGCGCCACACCTTCTGTCCGTTGGTAAAGACTAACAGCCATTGGCCATCGTCAGACCACTGATAATCTTCAATGGTGAGCGCCTCTTTGGCGCCGATGGGAGTTAGTTGCTCCAGCGATACCAGCACTTTACGGCCGCTACCATCGGCCTGATAAAATACGATATCGCTGCCTTTGACGCCGTGTTCATCATCAGCCTTGGGCTTGGCGTTGGCTTGCTTGTCACGGGGTGACAGTACGGTATAACCGCTGCCATCATCCAGCCAGCGGAAATAAGGTGCGCGTTGTGGCTTGAATTCTTTATCCTGAAAAATCCGTTTTAGAGTGAGCTGAGCGCTGGCATCAGTTGGTGCCCCCGCAGAGACACAACCACCCAAGCCGAATAACAGCGAAGTGACATATAGCAGAGTTTTGTAGATGTTCATGAGTTTTGTTATTGAATTTATTATTGAAAGAATCAGCTATTCATTAACATAAATCACATATTTTATACAATAATCTTAACCGCTAAACTTCGTTAACAGATGTGTACCGTCCTTGGCACGCCGATTTAATGGCTATGGAAGAATGGGGGTTTGGCAAACCAGATAATCACGATCAAACCGATAAACATCCAGCCCAACAGCGTGAAATAGTCGATAGTGGACATCATCACCGCCTGCTGTTGCAGCATTCGTTCAATCTGCGCCAGATTGCTCTGGGTCACGCCCCCCATCTGTTGCAGATAATGCATGGCCTTGTCATTTAACAGACTGATGTTTTCATTGAGCTGCGCCCGGTGAAAAATTTCACGGCGATCCCACAACCAGATACTCAGTGACGAGGCAAAACTGCCACCCAGTACCCGCAAAAAGGTTGCCAAGCCAGAGCCATCAGCAATCTCATGGTGTTCCAGATTTGACAATAAAATGGTGGTCAGAGGCATAAAGAACAGCACCACGCCCAGGCCCATAAACAATTGCACCAAAGCTACCGAGGCAAAATCCACTTGCAGGTTAAACCCGGCACGCATAAAACTGGACGCCCCCATCACCATAAAGGAACCGGTCACCAGCAACCGCAGATCAAACTTATGGGAATACTTACCCATCAGGGACGATGTCAGCAGCGGAATAACGCCCATTGGTGCCGCCGCGAGCCCAGCCCAGATGGCGGTGTAACCCATATTGATCTGTAACCATTGTGGCAGAATAAGTGCGATCGCAAAAAACGCCGCATAACCAAACACCAAAGCGATAGTGCCAGCGGTAAAGTTTCGATCGCGAAACAGCGACAGATTAACAATGGGATGATCACTGGTAAGCTCCCAGATAACAAAGGCCACCAATGACACCAGCGATACCAACCCCAACGACACAATAAAACTGGAAGAGAACCAGTCGAGGTCGTTGCCTTTATCTAGCATGATCTGCAGTGCGCCCACCCCAATAACCAGCAATGACAAACCACCAAAATCGATGGGGTTGCGCACGGTATCTTCTTGGCGACCACGCAGTTGCATAAAGACCACCAGCGCGGCAAAAATCCCAATGGGCACATTGATGTAAAAGATCCAGCGCCAGGAGTAATTGTCGGTGATCCAGCCACCGGTTATCGGCCCAACAATCGGCGCCACCACCGTCACCATGCCTATCAGCGCTAATGCCAGGCCGCGCTTATCACGGGGGAAAATCGCCATCATCAGCGTTTGCGACATGGGGAATAACGGCCCTGAGAAGAAACCTTGTAGCGCCCGGAACAGGATCAGTTCATTCATCGACTGCGCCATACCACAAAGAAATGAGGTGATCGCAAACATGATCACCGCCCCCAGGAACAGCTTAGTTTCACCAATCGTACGCGACACCCAGCCAGTCAGTGGCAACGCGATGGCATTACATACCGCAAAGGAAGTAATGACCCAGGTGCTTTGATCAGACGAAACCCCAAGGTTACCGGCAATGGTGGGCAATGCCACGTTAGCAATCGTAGTATCCAGCACCTGCATAAAGGTCGCCAGCGACAGCCCCAGTGTTGCTAACACCAGATTCTGCGGCCGGAACTGATAGTTGCTCATCCGTTAGAGACCCTTGCTGTCAGCGACCACAACATCACTAGGCTTGATGCCATTATCTTGTAGAATCTGCTCAACCAGTTTGTGTGCCTGCTGCAACTGATCGTCGTATATATCAGTGCTGAAACGTGGTTTGGTTACCGGCGTCTGTGCCAGCAATGGGCCTTTTTCATCTTTAAGATGCACAGTTACCTGCGTGGACAGCCCAATGCGTAACGGATGCTGCTGCAACTGCTGGGGATTATCAAACACCACACGCACCGGCAGACGTCGCACGATTTTTATCCAGTTTCCGGTCGCATTTTGTTCTGGCAATAGCGCGAAAGCGCTGCCAGTGCCGATCCCTAAACTGGCGATATGTCCTTGAAAATGCACATCATCACCGTAAAGATCTGCCACAATGTCCACGGGCTGTCCAATGCGCATAGCCGCCATCTGGCTTTCCTTAAAGTTGGCGTCAATCCACACCTGCTGCAGCGGCACCACCACCATCAGGGCAGTTCCAGCCGACAGTTGTTGCCCCACCTGCACAGCGCGTTTAGCAATATAACCTGACTCAGGCGCCTTAATCTGGGCATATTGCAGATTGAGATAGGCATTCTGCAGTTGGGCAATCGCACTCTTGATTGCCGGATGATTGGCGATGCTGACGCCTTCGGTAAGGGCCAATTTGGCATTTAGCGCCTGTTTTACCGCGGTGAGTTGATTCTCGGCAGCTTTCAGGCTGTCCTGATAATGGGTCACTTCTTCATCGGAGATCAGATTGCGTTTTGCCAGTTTTACCCGCCGCTGATAATCCGCCATTGCCTGGCGGTAATTAACCTCTTGTACCTGTACCTGAGCCTGGTAGTTGTCGACATCGTTATACAAACCACGGGTCTGGCGCACCACATTGGCCAAGTTTGCTTCGGCGCTATCCAATGCAATCCGGGCATCACTGGGATCAAGCGTCACCAGCGTCTGGCCTTTCTCGACATAGTCACCTTCATCGGCAAATACCTGGGTCACCGTTCCGGGAACTTTCGGCGCAATAGTGATGAGATTTCCCTGCACATAGGCGTCATCGGTGTCTTCATAGAATCGGCCGTATTCCTGCTGGTAAACGTAGGCTCCGATGCCTGTTCCAGCCACAACCAGCAGCAATCCCAGCAGATATTTTTTACGCTTACTGGATTTTGCTGGGACTGACACTGCGGGCTGTTTATCTGTTGCTTGCTCAACCATAAATGTCTCGCTTGATATTCATTGAAAAGGGTTATTCCGGTTGCTGCTCTAGCACACCACCGGCACAAAGAATTTTGCGCAGCAATAGTTCCAGCTGTGCGATATCCTGGTCATCCAGTCCCTGGGTGAATTCATTCAGCATTTCCGCGATTATTTCCGGCATCTGCTGACAAAATGCGTGACCGCTTTCGGTGAGTTGCAGCGCGATACGGCGTCGATCCTTACTGTCTCGCACCCGCTGTAACAGTTGTTTCTGTTCCAGTCGATCTAGCATGCGAGTCGTAGCACCGCCGTCAATCGATAAGCGCTGGCTCAACACACTGCAGCTCTCAACATGATCGCGATGGATCATCATCAGCACTTTGAACTGCTGCGCCGTGATATCCAGTGGTAACAAGTGTCGAGTCAGTACCCGGTCTTTATATTGGTTCACCAAATGCAACAAGTGCCCCAACGAAAAAGGATTTTGTTCAATTTTGCTTGCGGTAAAATATGCCATGTCAATATTTGCCTAGGCAATTAAATAAAAGTGAATATACGCCTCCAATGCAGCTGGCGCAATAGCAATAACTCTGCACAACTCTGCAGCTGAGGAATTTGGGGTCTTCGGTTCTCGGCATTGGTTTGGGCAGCAAATCCTCACCTGCTACCTGAAAAATAAATACTAGGTCGAAATTTTTTCAAAAACGGCAGTAGCCTTTACCGTGGCCGTTGCAGTATTCGGTTTAGACTTTGGGTAAGTGTTTGCGGGTGTCATCCGCTCGGAGCTAGAACGACTAAAGTTGATCACGCCGCTGCATATCGCGCAGCTGATGAAGGCAATAAACTATCTGTGGCCTCACGATGGTCTGAGGGACAACTACGATAATGCGGATAAGCTATTATCCTCTAAAAAGGTGAGAAATCATTACAACTTGGGCTGTTGTAATTCTTGGCGAATACTCAGTTCCTCCTTCGCTATTTTACGGAACATCCCGCCCATTGCTTGTTCGGCGACATACTGCGTAAGCTGTTCTTGGGCGACATTCTCAGGGTTATCTTGCAACTGCTGCGCGGTCGCCAACGACTGTTGCACATCGTTCGCCTTTGCAGCAATGTTGTCCGCCTTACTTTTAGCCTCCAGCAACTTTCCATAGAGCTCAACCGCACCGTTAGCATTGAGTTCCTTTGTAATTACGGGCAATAATGCGGTTTGCACCATTTCGCCAGCATGTTGCTTCAAATATTGACTAGCCCCCTGGTTACCCGCGTTGAGAACACCAACTAAGGTAGGCTCATCCATGTTGGTGATGATATTTTTTAGCAACGGCCCTGCCACAGGGATCGCATGCTCAGCCGCTTGATTCATCAATGTTTGTAATAGGTTAGCTTCAGGATTTTGCTTAAGTTCACTGGCGACACCCGCAATAATACCGATAGGTGGTGGTAGCAAAATGCGCACTAACGGGTCATTGAGGTACCCCCCGCTTTTTGCCAATTCATCCACCACGGCATCAATTCCAACCATTAGCCGTTCAGCAAATTTATCCGCCAACATTTGTTGAAATTTTTGCTGCACGCTACTTTCTAGATCCGCCACCATTGAGGAGCAAGCACAGACAACAAGCGATAAAAACGTTACTGCAATTTTACGAAACATAGAATTTCCATGACGCTAAAATATTAATAATCACCGCCATAGGGTTGCAGCGGCGTTGCGTGAATTAATTTTTGATAAACGTTTACAACTGAAATGTTCCAAAACGTCCGGTCATAGGAGAAGCTGCTCAGGTGCTCTCAACACACTTGCGCCAAATGTTTCTAAGAGGCAGATAATTAGGGAGAGTTGACGAGCGTAAGAATGGATAAATAACACGTTGGGATTGCTTTGAGATGTTGCCACAGACTACACGATGAGTATCGCGCATCATGATATATTCCTACGACAGCTGCGGTTAGAGTTGAAGCATAAATAAAGACAATTTATGCAGTTCGATAATCTACAACTCCGTACCATTAACCTCAAGCAGAAACGATTCGTCCTGAAATAAATTTAAGGTCGTCCTTTAACTACAGCTGCTTATTCGGTTTAACGGGTAGTGTTTAGGATTCAGATAAATTAGCTAAAAAGATGTGTCCATGAGCCATAAACGCTGTCACTTCGTGTGCTAGGAGGTATACACGCAGGGGACTTCGCTATTGTGCCCTACGTACCGGCCCCATTATTGAATAGTAGTTTAACTAAGGGATATCTATGAAGTGCCCTTACCGTGAAGAAAATATTGGTTTTTCGCTAATAAATTTAATATGTTAAGTTAAAAACATCGCTGTCCATATTGCAACAAACGGATAGAAATGAAACCAAGTTGGAAGCTAATACTTCTTCTGGTTCCAACCTTCATCATATTGCACTTTTTCATCTTTAAGCCAATTGTCATCGCTATGGGATTTAGTGGCCACGGGATAGCTGGGATTTCAGGTGTTATTTCTGTGATCCTATCGTTTAGGCTTTTTAGTGATGAGCCAGCGGAATAGCTACACAACCATCCGCTGTAATCGCCTGCAGGTTCGCTGGGACATTAATCCATAGAAATGTTAATCTGAAATTCATGAGTTAGAGCTAGAGTTCTAACTCATTTTTTGTCCACAAACTATTTAACGTCCTTTGCTAACACTTGTTGCTCACCAAATTAATGCCCAACGACAGCAATATTTTTTCAATCACCATCGCTAATACACTCAACACAGCAATAAAGCTGTAAAGACCCGCATCAGTCGCGGTCCAATGACCAATAAATGAATTAGGCGCAAAGTAGCGTGCGGCAGATGCCAGCAGCAAGCTCACCACAAATACAACACCAAAAAACAGCCCATGTTTGGTAATAACGCTGGTAACAAACTCATTGGACGACGTTTTACTTAACTTCCGTCCCAACATCAATCCTGGGACTAGCAATACAACACCCAGTACCAAAGTCACCGCACCTACAGCCCAAAATGCTTCCCAATCCATGTAGACAACTCCATTTTTTCATTGCTTGTCAGCTAACTATTTAGCTCCACAGCTTATAGGGTATTGACGCTAAAGGCTTAGTCATACCGCATGTGTGTTGCGATTTAGATGTAGCAGTATGTCGCCCGCAGGCTCTCAGAGGAAGTATCGCAGTAAAAAATTCGTAGAATTGAGCGGTAAAGATTCAGAGATAGCAAAAATCATTTTTCTAGGAAAATACTCACCCAAGCTTTGGTAGTTTTATGGCACAGTCGCCAATAGTAGGCGGATAAACACTAAGATGCTGTTAACGGCATTGGCATTCATGGATGATTTGCGTTAGTTTATGCGGCTTTCTTGGCGGCAACACGGGAATAACTGATGTTTATCGGGTTTGATTACGGCACCTCCAACTGCTCGGTGGCACGTATGCTGGACGGAGAGCCGCAGTTACTGCCGCTGGAAAATACCAGTCACTATCTGCCATCCACATTAGCAGCGCCGACCCGTGAATCGGTTTCCGAGTACCTGTTCCGTCATTATCAGATCCAGCCGCTAGACGCTGTTGGTCAACAGTTGCTGCGCCGCTCCGTGGCCGCCAACCGTGAAGAAGGCATTGACCTGCAAGCAGAGGACCTGCTGTTTGGTCAAGCGGCCTTAGCGCTGTATCTGGCGCATCCGCAAGATTTGTATTACGTCAAATCGCCCAAGTCATTTCTCGGCGCTATGGGCCTGCATGAGGTGCAGCTAAGCTTTTTTGAAGATCTAGTGTGCGCCATGATGGCCAATATCAAGCGGCGCGCCGAGCAGGTCACCCAGCAGACCATCGACGATGCCGTTATAGGTCGTCCGATTAATTTTCAAGGCAGCGGCGGTGAAGAGTCTAACCGCCAAGCGGAAAACATTTTGCGCCGAGCAGCCAACCGCGCCGGTTTCCGCCAGGTTGAATTTCAGTTTGAACCGGTCGCCGCCGGGCTGGAATATGAAGCCGGACTGACACAGGAACAAATCGTGTTAGTGGTGGACATTGGTGGGGGAACCACGGACTGTTCATTGCTAAGGATGGGCCCCAACTGGCGCAAGAAAAAGGATCGCAGTGGCAGTTTATTGGCCCATAGCGGCCAACGCGTGGGCGGTAACGACT
The DNA here is from genome assembly GCF_017368415.1 of Shewanella sp. 4t3-1-2LB. Lineage (NCBI taxonomy): Bacteria > Pseudomonadati > Pseudomonadota > Gammaproteobacteria > Alteromonadales > Shewanellaceae > Shewanella > Shewanella sp. 4t3-1-2LB. The sequence goes on along the minus strand of NZ_JAFNJD010000019.1, from coordinate 6,606 downwards.
TAGATATTCATTTGGCGTTTCGGCAACTGATGCCGTATTTCGGCTTGGGCAGCTTGCTGGACTCCGGGCTGGAAATGCCAATGAAACAGCTGTGGAATCCGGTGGCGATTAACGATCTATCAGCCCAAAACGATTTTTATGCGCAGCGCAATCTGGCAGAACTCAAACTACTGCACAAAGAAGCACGAGAACCGCAAAAACTGGCACGTTTGTTACAGGTGTATCACGACACCCTTGGTTACAGCCTAGTGCGCCGCGCTGAGGAAGCCAAAATCGCCTTGTCGCAACAGGCGGAATTTCACAGTACGCTGGCATTAGCAACTGAAGTGCTGCCACTCACCATCCGTTACGATGAGATGCTGCAAGCGCTGGATGGCCCCAAACAGCAAATCACAAAACTGGTACGCGAAGCGTTAACTCAAGGTGACAGTGTTCCAGATGTGATCTTTATGACTGGCGGATCCGCGCGCTCACCGCTATTACGGCAAGCGGTAGCAGAAGTATTACCGCAAGTGCCCTTGGTCAGCGGTAACGATTTTGGCTCAGTTACCGCCGGGCTGGCACGTTGGGCCGAGGTGTGTTTCGGCTAACCGCCAGCCAGACGCTACGCCTGTTGCAAGGTAAGGCGACAAGCCTTAGCTCTCCTGCACATGCACCGCAAAACCGCCCTGTTCAGGCAGAATATCATCGCGTAATGTCATAGCGGGGATCTGATAATCACCAAAGTTTTGCCGCCGGAATGGAATGGGCGTAGTGGTGGCTAAGGTATCCAACCGCTGGGCTAGCTGTTGGCAAGCCTCGGTAAATGCCGATGGCTGCATCTTCTGTACCCGATAAAGCACCAACGGTGGCAACACGCTAAAACCGGGATAAAACAAACAACCATGCTGAATTGGAAACAGCAGATCATCAATGGGGCCGTTGATACCACGGGCGCTGTAGTGTGAATCCCAACCGCCGGTGGTCACCAGCAACATGGCGCGCTTCCCGGTCATTACCCCTTCACCGTAACGGTCGCCCCAGCGGCTATCAGAAAACTCGCCCACGCCATAGGCAAAACCGTGTGCGTACACTCGATCAAACCACCCTTTCATGATAGCGGGCATCGAAAACCACCACAGCGGAAACTGGAAAATCACCGTATCGGCCCAGAGGAGTTTTTGCTGTTCCGCCTTGATATCTGCATTTTGGGTATCGTCTTTAAAAGCCACCGCTGAATCTAGCGAAGCATCAAAGCGACCGGGTTGCCGTGCGGGAAAGTCTCGGCTATCCAATGTTGCTTTCCAATTCATCGCATACAGATCGGACACCTGTACCTGATGCCCGACCTGTTGCAAATGTGACACGGCAAAATCTCACAAGGCACCGTTGAGTGACTGGGGTTCGGGGTGTGCGTAAACCAGTAAAATATTCATAACTGACCTCAATTGTTGGCTAAGGTCTACACAATAGGATTTAATCACGTATACGAATAATGAATTTCTAAAATTGCAGGTATTATCATGGTTAATATAAAGACACTGGATCTTAACCTGCTGCGGACGCTGGATGTATTACTGGCGGAACACAATGTCACACGCACGGCGCAGCGGCTACATCTGTCGCAACCAACGATTAGCGTGCAACTGTCAAAGCTACGGGAAATATTTCATGACCCGCTGTTACTGCCCGATGCCCGCGGCATGCGACCCACTGCACTGGCAGATCAGTTACGTCAACCGCTACGGCAAGCATTAGCTGAACTGGAGCAGGCGCTAGTGGCAGTGCAGCCGTTTATGCCACAAGAAGCCAACATCATCTGGCGCATCGCCGCCTTTGACTATGGTGAAACCACCATTTTGCGGCCAGCGTTGGCGCAACTACGGCAACTAGCACCCCATGCCAAAATTGCCGTATCACAGGTGATGCCCGCTGGATTACAGGCCCGCATGGAGCGGGGCGAGATAGATCTGGCCTTTCATGTTAGGAATACCGCGCCACCGACACTACGCAGTCGCCGATTATTCAGTGAACACTATCGGTTAGCGGCCCGCAAAGGCCATCCGGCGTTACAACAACCACTGACCCTTGAGCGCTTCTGTGCGTTGGAGCATGTCATTGTCTCACCTAGCGGGGGCGGTTTTGCCGGGGCCACTGATGCAGCGCTGACCGCCATCGGCCAGCAACGCAATGTGGTACTGTCGGTACCACATTTTCTGTTTATGGTGGAAGTGTTAAAAAGCAGCGACTTAGTAGCGATGCTGCCGAGCCGCTTGATCGACCCGCAGCAGATGGACAGTGCCGAAGCACCCGTTGCCGTTGTCCCATTCGAGATGATGATGCTGTGGCACGAGCGTTCGCATCGCGATCCTTCCCATCAATGGTTGCGCGAGTTATTTGCCTCCAGTGCAACGGGGACTAAGGCTTGAAAAAATATTCCGCGAGCACTTGCCGCTGTTGGCCCCACTCATCGGTAACGCCGATACCCAAGCCGATAATCTCACCATTAGCACGCGGTATTTGCTGCTGCATCAACTGCTGGAATTTTACCAGCTGCGGATTTTTCTCAGCCGCCAGCAGCGTCAGATGTGGCTCAAAATTCTGGAACACATTGGGGCTGCCATAACGCTCAAAAGCTGCCAATTTACCGGGATAGGCTTTCACCCATTCGGGCAATACAGGATGGGGATCACGCAACGGTTCCAGTGCTAGGGTCACTTTATCAGCAAGCCGCTGCAGTTCCCGACTGCGTTCCACATCAATAAATGCCCAGTTACCTTTGGTCACCGTAAAGCCTTTGGCAATTAAAGGTATTGGCTGGTACTGCTGACTCAGTTGCTGCACCGCCTGTTTGATGGCGGCGTCACTGTCATCAGGGAAAGTTGTCAGATATAGCGTGATATGCACCGGGCGCCCCTGCTGGTAAAAACTCTGCATGCCATAAGTGGCTAATTGCTTGCTGGTATCACTCACCAGTTGCACTATCGGTTTAGACGGAATCGCATATACATCCAGCGTCTGCGCCGCTTGCCCGGTGCCAGCGACCAGCCACAGTGCTAAGGTGAAGAGTCCATACCAGCCATTTTTAAAGATTTGGAAACGCAGTAATTTGTGCATGTTAAATCCATTCGATTTACACCTGATTAGCCGCGATTATAGCGAGTTATCCAATAAAGCGTGCATTACCAATGGCTGCCGTAAATTTTTATGCGGTAAAGGCATGGTCATAGACTACGCCGAAGACTTCCTAGCCGCGCCTATCTTGACGACCCTTAACACCTTACCGTTACACCACTGGCCACGCCGTTGCAATTAACGAGAGGTGCTCGCGGTACAGTATCAGCAACAACAAACGCTTAGGCCAAGCAAACAACCGTCAATACAGTCACAGTGAAATGAGCGATGCGTTGTCACCACCGTTAGCAATTGGCAGTGACAATCCCGTCATTACACCACCTCTAGGTTTGCCGCTTCTGCCCATGTAATGGCATCGGCACCAGCAGGTAACAACATTGGCGCGGTCGGCGTATTAACCATGTACCACACAGCCTTAGCAACATCTTCAGCATATGTGACAGGTTCAGTCGATTCTTGCCATCCAGAAAATACTTCTTGAGTTAACGCTAAGTATGGTTCTGGAAATTCCAGATTTTGCACACCGGCATTTTCGCCAAAACGTGTACTTGGAGCACGCCCAGGTAATACCGCCCCGACCCTAATGTTAAATTGTGCTAGCTCTAACGCGAGCGACTTTGTAAAGGCATTCACCGCCGCCTTGCTCGCCGTATAGATAGATAATAGTGGCAGCGATTTCAGCGTAACGCTGGATGTGATATTCACAATCATGCCGGATTTCTGTGCCCTAAATTGCGGCAATACCGCCTGAATCATTGCCATAGTGCCAAAGGTGTTGGTTTCAAAAATTTCGCGGATTTTTTGTAGTGGCGTTCCCTCCAATGCATTTAAGAAACCAATCCCGGCATTATTCACTAGCACATCAATTGCCCCGGCAGCAGCAACCGCTTTATGGATTGAGTCGATGTCAGTGACATCCAAAGGCAGGATGCGTAGCCTATCGGAATTGGGCAAAATACCATCGCAAGGGGTACGCATAGTCGCGATAACCTGCCAATCGTGCGCAAGGAAATACTTGGCAATTTCAAGGCCAAACCCTGAAGAACATCCGGTAATCATAACGGTTTTCATGTGGTAAACTCCTGCTGAAAAATGAATGTTTGGAAAGCATTTTTAGCAAAAACATAATTACGATACATTATAGTTTCGAAACCGACAAGTATCGAATTAGATGAGGCATGCATGACTTCCCCAGAAAAAGCCACGGCTACGGTAGGACGAAAACGCAATCACAAACTGGATGAGGCTATTCTTGAGTCCGCTATCGATATCCTCGCCGAAGCAGGTTTTGATGGCATGACCATGGATATGGTGTCCACTCAGGCAAAAGTAGGTAAAGCAACGGTCTACCGCCGCTGGTCTTCCAAAGCGGAGCTCGTACGTGATGCCATGGTTCACATGAGTCGAAATTCCCTTAATATCGAACATCTACCCGATACAGGAACACTTAGAAGCGACCTGATGGCGCTGCTCAAGCCGCATTCGCTAGAATATAGCGAGCGCAAACTGAAGGTACTTGCAGGGCTGGGGTCTTTCTACGCGGGTTACCAGAAAATAGCGGAAGATGCCATGCAGGGAATTTTCGAGCCATGGAGTGTACTTAACCGAACATTGATGCTACGGGCTCAAGAGAGAGGGGAAATTTCGCCTCAGGCAGATATTGATATGGCGTGTGAAATAATTGTCGCCATGGTGGCCTATCACAGTCGCATCGAGCACCGCGTTTTTAGCAAAGAAGACTATGGCACCTTACTGGACCATATTTTGTTGCCCGCACTCAAACACGCAGAAGGCTAATCGATAGCTGTGGCTTATGAGCACAGCTCATCAGTCGACACAGAAGACCGCTGCAACTATAGCGGTCTCAATGGCCTCAACTGGATACAGCAAACACCACTTTGGCAACACACTATCTAAGCGGTAAAGCAGGTAAAAGTTACAACCTGAATGAGAGCGATTGGCGGCAGCGGTGCGAGCAACCCTCGACGGCGTTAAGCGATATCAACTCGCGTCTCTAGACAGAGGCAAGGCTCCAACGGCGTAAACAAGTCATGCGGATAACCAAACCCGCGACTTTTATTGGCAATGAAGAGAGCAAGGTCAACCGCCGAAACTGATTTGCCAAAGATCACTCATTCAGGTTCTGTCTGGCCAGACAAGGCTTCTGGACAAGAAAGCTATGTGCCTATTGACAGAGGGAATCATATCAATGCTGCAAATGGAGCGCAGCGGAATTTGCATCCGAGTTAATTTACCTTGTTATATAGGGTTCCTTAACTCCCACACCAATATGGATAGTCCATTTGTTTCGAAATTCTAATTCGGGCGTCCACACCAGCCAATCGCTCAACAAGAAAGAGGCCTAAATCAATAGATGACGACACGCCCCTTCCAGTAACCACATCACCTTCGTCAACCACGCGCTGGTCAACTACAGTGTCGCAATAGGTCTCCAACTCACCAAACGCATTCGGGTGGGTTGTCGCACGCTTTCCGGCAAGAAACCCGGCTGAACCCAATAGGAGAGCCCCGGTGCAAACCGAAACCTTTAATTTCGCAGAACTGCCCGTTTTCAACCAGTCCGTAAAACCACGGTCAAATTGAAGGGAACGAGTTCCGAAACCACCGGGCACAAAGATAAGGTCATACCCAACCAATGTTTCCCCAACCTTGTCAGGAAAAAGCCGTAGCCCCTTATCGTCGGTTACCTCTTTTGTGAATGAACAAATATCCCACTCGAACTCGGGAAGAATGTTCATAGACTTCAAACGGGTTAGCGGATCATAGGCTCCGATCAGGTCCAATGTGGTCATCTGATCGAAAATGATGAATGCAACTTTCATAAAAGTCCTTACAATTCGTGAGTATCAGTAACTGGCCATATAACGCCGCAAACAGGCGACCATTTGGAGTGCAGCCAAAGGCGGAACGGAAAATGGGTCGCGCTGCTTGGCCTTGTTACAAGGCAAACCTTGGTAATTACTTATTTTAACCACGGAGGAACCTCAACATTATTTTGAGGCGATAATGTCACGTTTAACTTTTCATTTCCTGGAAATGATATTGCGGCGCCTGACTTGATACCGTACAGTCGGCCAGTTTCTTCTGCCCACGCTTCAAAAAAACTAATTCTCTCGCCATGACGGTCTGGAAAGCATAAACAGAATAAAGAGATCTGCCCCTCGACGACGAGAGTATCGCCTTCACTCCACCCAAATCCTTCCGCTAAGCCTCTCTCCCTGAGCCAATTAGCAAATTCTTTGCTAACACTCGCCCAAGTGTCTCCGTCTATTTTTTCAATGTATCGTGACTGAGCCATACTTAAGCCTTGTAACGTCTCAAGCAGAGGCGCCAGTTTCACTGGAGTCTGAATCGCCACTACTTCACTAGACGACTTTTAGCCTCATTAAAATACTGACGTTCATACTCTAACGGTGATAGTCCATCATTGGAACTATGCTGTCGTTTCGGGTTGTAAAACATCTCAATATA
>NZ_JAFNJD010000199.1:0-223 GCF_017368415.1 Shewanella sp. 4t3-1-2LB | reverse complement strand
CAGCATTGGCACATCGAGAATCAACAACATTGGGTACTGGATGTCACGTTCAAAGAAGATATGTCGCGGATAGGCGATAGAGACAATGCGAAGAAAATGGCGTTATTTCGCCGTATTGTGCTCAACTTGTTGCAGCAACACCCATTAAAGGTGAGTAAGCCGAGTAAGATGCGCAAAGCGGCGTGGAATGGGGACTTTAGATCTGAGCTTTTCTTTGGTTAAC
>NZ_JAFNJD010000198.1:0-228 GCF_017368415.1 Shewanella sp. 4t3-1-2LB | reverse complement strand
AGTGGACTCGAACCACCGACCTTACGCTTATCAGGCGTACGCTCTAACCACCTGAGCTACAGACCCACAACTTACTGTTTTCGCTCTTCGTCTATCAAGCAATCTGTGTGAACACTCACAACAAATTCATCGTTTAGGTAAGGAGGTGATCCAGCCCCAGGTTCCCCTAGGGCTACCTTGTTACGACTTCACCCCAGTCATGATCCACAAAGTGGTAACCGCCCCCCC
>NZ_JAFNJD010000197.1:0-228 GCF_017368415.1 Shewanella sp. 4t3-1-2LB | reverse complement strand
GGGGGGCGGTTACCACTTTGTGGATCATGACTGGGGTGAAGTCGTAACAAGGTAGCCCTAGGGGAACCTGGGGCTGGATCACCTCCTTACCTAAACGATGAAATTTGTTGTGAGTGTTCACACAGATTGCTTGATAGACGAAGAGCGAAAACAGTAAGTTGTGGGTCTGTAGCTCAGGTGGTTAGAGCGTACGCCTGATAAGCGTAAGGTCGGTGGTTCGAGTCCACT
>NZ_JAFNJD010000196.1:0-247 GCF_017368415.1 Shewanella sp. 4t3-1-2LB | reverse complement strand
TCGGGTTGTAAAACATCTCAATATAATTAAACACATCCATCTTTGCGTCGTCCCTTGTTGCATAGATTTTTCGCTTGATCCGTTCACGTTTCAGCAGTTGAAAGAAACTCTCGGCTACTGCGTTATCATGGCAATTGCCTCGACGACTCATGCTACCTTCCAAACCATGAGCACTCAGAAATTCATTCCAATCATGGCTCGTGTATTGGCTTCCCTGATCTGAGTGAACCAGTACTTTGCCATCAAG
>NZ_JAFNJD010000195.1:0-252 GCF_017368415.1 Shewanella sp. 4t3-1-2LB | reverse complement strand
CACGCAGGAGGTCTGCGGTTCGATCCCGCATAGCTCCACCATTATTCTGGTGGTCACTGTTTTCGTTTAATGGTCATGGAAATGCCAAAGATAAGTGAACAATTTATCTTTGGCTTTTTTAAGCCCGCTCTTTAACAATTTGGAAAGCTGATAGTAGAGATTAAATAGCGATATTTAATCAAAATGAGTTCTCAAAATACTTCAATCAAGTGTTTTGTGATCCTAGTGTTTCAGCGATGAAACACATCAAGG
>NZ_JAFNJD010000194.1:0-252 GCF_017368415.1 Shewanella sp. 4t3-1-2LB | reverse complement strand
CCATGACATCGGTTCTGTTTATCCCGCACCGCATAACCGCCCGTGCACCATGGATAAGCAAGGTTCTTAAATCTCGATTACCACTCTTTGATAAATGACCGAGAGAGCTTTTCCCTCCAGAGCTATGAATCGCCACTGATTTCCTAGACACCTTTTAGTTAGATAAACTAGCTAAAAAAGAGGTGTCCATGAGCCATAAACGTTACCCCGAACAATTCAAAATCGAAGCGGTTAAACAAGTCACTGTTGCCG
>NZ_JAFNJD010000193.1:0-253 GCF_017368415.1 Shewanella sp. 4t3-1-2LB | reverse complement strand
ATAAATTCAGGTAACTCTTTAAATTGTTTACGAGATTGTGCTGTAGTCGTCAGCCGAATGAGCTTATCTTGTCGACCGAGTTTCGTGATAACTTCAAACTGTGTGCCTTTCTTCATCGGCATTAACCCAGGGCGGGATCGTACTTTTTAGCCCGTGTTGAGTTGTAGCTCTATGCTGTGATCTAATGGCTGCCCATTTCGCAATTAGCAGCCCTGATGGACTTACTCGAACACTTGACGGTTGTTGAAGAAAC
>NZ_JAFNJD010000192.1:0-253 GCF_017368415.1 Shewanella sp. 4t3-1-2LB | reverse complement strand
GCGCAAACACACAGGGGAAAACATCGAACGTGAACACTTAGGAGATAACAGTTAAAGTAAGCTTGCGTTAGGGAGCAAGGTGTTCACGTTCAATCAGAATAGCCGTTCAACTTCGCCGGAATACGCATGAGTTAAAACTTGGTGAATTTAGACAACGAGTGATCACTGCTTTTGCAACATGATTTTTAAGATAAAGGGAGGTGAAAACTGTAATGAGATTAATGAACTGCCGTACAGGCAGCTGAAGATAAAA
>NZ_JAFNJD010000191.1:0-253 GCF_017368415.1 Shewanella sp. 4t3-1-2LB | reverse complement strand
AGCTGGCAGAGCAACTGATTGATACCACCCCCGACAATTCACTCACCTTGTTTGACCGAGGATTTTACTCACTGGGACTGCTAAATCGTTGGCATCAAACGGGCGAAGCCAGACACTGGTTAATGCCCAGGGTCGGAGCACACTTTGAGCAATTTCTAACCAAAGAACACTTTTTCACGGTAGTCATCGCTCCAGCTAGCTTGTTTTAGTTTGTTCCGCTGGCTCGGTGAGCCGCAATCACACTGCCGCAGTA
>NZ_JAFNJD010000190.1:0-253 GCF_017368415.1 Shewanella sp. 4t3-1-2LB | reverse complement strand
GATAGAGACAATGCGAAGAAAATGGCGTTATTTCGCCGTATTGTGCTCAACTTGTTGCAGCAACACCCATTAAAGGTGAGTAAGCCGAGTAAGATGCGCAAAGCGGCGTGGAATGGGGACTTTAGATGTATTAGTTCAGACTAGATCTGACACATCATCTTGAAAAGATGAGAGTTACCCGTTTTGATAAAGGTGTCGAATCTTAAATCAAAACATAAGGCAACTCTCATGCTTCATACTAGCAATCCGATTA